>NZ_JAOWHW010000141.1:4788-41418 GCF_030332425.1 Citrobacter sp. Cpo142 | reverse complement strand
TGGAGGCGCATTATAGGGAGTTTCCTGCGGCCCGCAACCCTTAAATGACAGAAAAATGACTGACTGCTGCATTCCACAGCAAAACCCCGCCTTATACCCATTTACGCACAGAGTTATCCACAATCGTAAGGAAATTATCTGTCAGCGCCCCTGAAAAGGGAGAGAATCGGTATGAAAACCTCTATATAGAAAGAAATTCACTCTACGCTATATAAAGAAGAAGGACTGACAACTTAAGCGCCATAATCCCTACCACCTTTGAATTACGCACCCCATCAGGCAATAATACCCGTACAAACCGTGATTTCAGGACCGTGATGAGATACTCCCTGCAACGTACTGCTATACGTAAACGCCCGATGATGCTTGGCACCACCGTGATCCTCATGGTTAGTGCAGTACTCTTCTCCGTGCTGCTTGTCGTTCATCTGATTTATTTCTCGCAGATCAGCAACATGACGCGCGATGCATTAGCGAGTAAAGCGCTTGCGGTCGCGCGAACGCTGGCCAACTCTCCGGAGATCCGCCTGGGACTAATGAAAAAGCCCGAGGAAAGCGGCATTCAGGCGATTGCCCAAGCGGTGAATAAGAGCAACGACTTTTTGTTCATCGTCGTCACTGATATGCAAAGCATTCGTTACTCCCATCCCGAAGCGCAGCGAATCGGTCAGCCATTTAAAGGCGATGACATATTGCTGGCCCTGCAAGGTAAAGAGAATGTCGCCATTAATCGCGGATTTCTGGCTAAAGCTCTACGTGTATTTACTCCTATCTATGACGAACATCATCGGCAGATTGGTGTGGTGTCGATCGGCCTTGAGCTAAGCCGGGTGACTGAGCAGATCAATAACAGCCGTGGCAGCATTATCTGGTCCATCTTATTTGGCGTGCTGGTTGGACTGCTCGGTACGTGGGTATTTGTCAAAGTCCTCAAGCGCATTCTGTTTGGCCTGGAACCTTATGAAATCTCCAATCTGTTCGAACAACGCCAGGCGATGCTGCACTCTATAAAGGAAGGTGTCATTGCCGTTGACGAATGCGGTGAGGTGACGCTGATTAACCAAGCGGCGCAGGAGCTGCTGGATTATCACAAATCACAAGATGATGCCCAGCTCTCCACACTCAGCCATGCGTGGTCACAGGTGGTCGATTTTTCACAGGTACTACATGACGGAACGCCGCGCCGCGATGAAGAGATCATGGTGAAGGATCGGCTACTCTTAATTAACACGGTCCCGGTACTCAGCAACGGTAAAATCATCGGTGCCATTTCAACCTTCAGAGATAAGACTGAAGTCCGAAAACTAATGCAACGTCTGGATGGTATGGTCAACTATGCCGACGCACTTCGTGAACGATCCCACGAATTCATGAATAAATTGCACGTGATTCTGGGATTATTGCATCTGAAAAGTTATAAGCAGCTTGAAAATTACATCCTGAAGACAGCAAACAATTATCAGGAAGAAATTGGCTCGCTGTTAGGAAAAATAAAATCACCGGTGATCGCAGGATTTTTACTCAGTAAGATTAATCGCACATCTGATTTAGGCCATAGTCTGGTCATTAGCAATGAAAGCCAGTTACCGGAAAATAGCAACGAAGATCAGGTGGCGGTGCTGATTACCGTTCTGGGGAATCTGATTGAAAACGCCCTGGAAGCGCTAGGTCAAGAACCTGGTGGTGAGATCAGCGTATCCTTGCATTATCGACACGGCTGGTTGCATTGCGAAGTGAATGACGATGGTCCGGGGATTGCCCCCGAAAACATTGAGCACATCTTTGAGAAGGGCGTTTCGTCAAAAGGAACCGAACGGGGCGTAGGTTTAGCGCTTGTTAAACAACAGGTTGAAAACGTTGGCGGCAATATATCCGTCGAGTCTGAACCTGGGATCTTCACCCAATTTTTTGTACAGTTACCGTGGAATGGTGAGAGGGCCAGCAGATGATCAATGTCTTAATTGTCGATGACGATGCAATGGTAGCGGAATTAAACCGCCGTTATGTCGCGCAGCTCTCCGGTTTTCACTGCTGCGGCACAGCCTCCACGCTGGAGAAAGCAAAAGAGATAATCTTTCATAGCGGTCATCATATCGATCTGATTTTGCTTGATATTTATATGCAAAAAGAAAACGGTCTGGATCTGCTACCGGTTCTACACAGTGAAGGTTGCAAGTGTGATGTCATTGTTATCTCTTCCGCCGCTGACGCGACCACCATCAAAGACTCCCTCCACTATGGTGTGGTTGATTACCTGATCAAACCTTTTCAGGCATCCCGTTTTGAAGAGGCGCTCACCGGCTGGCTGCACAAGAAAAACGAGATGGAAAAGCATCAGTACTATGAACAGTCTGAGCTTGACCAGTTGATTCACGGCAGCTCCTCCAATGAACAGGAAACGCGGCGCTTACCCAAAGGGTTAACGCCACAAACGTTACGCACGCTGTGTCAGTGGATTGATGAGCACCAGGATCAAGAGTTCTCCACAGATGAGCTGGCCAACGAGGTCAATATCTCGCGCGTCTCTTGCCGTAAATACCTTATCTGGCTCGTCAATTGTCACATCTTATTTACCAGCATCCATTATGGCGTGACCGGCAGACCTGTTTATCGTTATCGCGTGCAGGCTGAACACTACTCATTGCTTAAACAATATTGCCAATAAATACACTTGGGATTATTTGTTATTTGAAAGTAACAATTATTAAAATAATGAAAAATCCCAATTTCACCAGCTGAAACTGTAAAATTATAAATTTGCGTTAGATCAAATATATTTGTATCCGGCATGTTAAATGCATTATTTTAATATTGACAAACATCACACTGTTTTTAATTTCAAAATCGCTAACAAAAGTTAATTAAGTATTATCTAACTCGCAGAGTGTGTATTTTTACCCATAAAGGATTAGTCTGAAATTAACCAGACATACAAAATCTAGACTGGTAGCAATGGAGACCATGCTACGTACCATGGACACCGTACATTTTTGTGAGCAAATAAAAGTATCCGCACGCCGACCTCATCACATTATGAGATGGCGTGACCGTGATCACATAAATAATCTACTCACCCATTCTGTCGGTGGTTCACGTAATAGCGGAAAACGCAAAACAGATAAATTACAGCGTCAACCGCAGCTTTCCATGTTCAGCTCTGCTTCCCATCGCCTGAGGATTCTCTCCTCTGATCAAAGCCACAGAAAAAACCAAATATCGCCATAACTTTAAAAAAACATTCTAGCAAGACATTTGAACATTAATCGCAAATACGGATATATCGAATACTGACCATTTTTTGATGCTTATTCTGGCAAAAAAGAATGTGGCACAGATCCATTTTTCAAAAATTGACTGGGTTTTTCGCGAGGGTAAATAAAATGTTATTTAGTATACAACTTCTCATAATATTAATATGTTTGTTTTATGGTGCCAGAAAGGGCGGTATCGCGCTGGGTTTATTAGGCGGTATCGGCCTGGTCATTCTGGTTTTCGTTTTCCATCTCCAGCCGGGTAAACCACCTGTAGATGTAATGCTGGTTATTATTGCCGTGGTGGCCGCATCGGCAACCTTGCAAGCCTCCGGCGGCCTTGACGTTATGCTGCAAATCGCTGAAAAGCTGCTGCGCCGTAACCCAAAATACGTTTCCATCGTCGCACCTTTCGTTACCTGCACCCTGACGATTCTCTGCGGTACAGGCCACGTGGTATACACCATCCTGCCAATCATTTATGACGTTGCCATTAAGAACAATATTCGCCCGGAACGTCCGATGGCGGCGAGTTCTATCGGCGCGCAGATGGGGATTATCGCCAGCCCGGTTTCTGTAGCCGTTGTGTCACTGGTGGCAATGCTGGGTAACGTAACGTTTGAAGGCAAGCATCTCGAATTCCTCGACCTGCTCAGCATCACCATCCCGTCTACCCTGTTGGGTATCCTGGCGATCGGTATCTTCAGCTGGTTCCGTGGTAAGGATCTGGATAAAGATGAAGAGTTCCAGAAGTTCATTTCCGTACCTGAAAACCACAACTATGTGTATGGCGATACCGCCACGCTGTTAGACAAAAAGCTGCCGAAAAGCAACTGGCTGGCCATGTGGATCTTCCTGGCCGCTATCGCCGTTGTTGCCGTGCTTGGCGCGTTCTCTGAGCTGCGTCCTACCTTTAGCGGCAAACCGCTGTCAATGGTGCTGGTTATCCAGATGTTCATGCTGCTGACCGGTGCGCTGATTATTATCCTGACGAAGACCAATCCCGCTTCAATATCTAAAAACGAAGTCTTCCGTTCCGGTATGATCGCGATTGTGGCGGTGTACGGTATTGCCTGGATGGCCGAAACAATGTTCGGCGCGCACATGACAGAAATCGAAGGTGTGCTGGGCAATATGGTGAAAGAGTATCCGTGGGCCTATGCAATTGTTCTGCTGCTGGTATCCAAATTTGTAAACTCCCAGGCAGCGGCGCTGGCAGCGATTGTTCCGGTCGCGCTGGCAATCGGAGTTGATCCCGCGTACATCGTGGCTTCTGCTCCGGCATGTTACGGTTACTACATTCTACCGACCTACCCGAGCGATCTGGCTGCTATCCAGTTTGACCGTTCCGGCACCACCCACATCGGCCGCTTCGTTATCAACCACAGCTTCATTCTGCCTGGCTTGATCGGCGTAAGCGTATCCTGTGTCTTTGGTTGGATCTTCGCCGCAATGTACGGTTTCCTGTAATCACAGTTCGCGTGCCGTCCACGTTGGTACGGCACGCCACCATGAAGACACAGAGAATTTTAAAATTCCTGAGAAAAATGAAAAGGCTGGAAGCAAATGTCAAAAGTTGAATTCACTTACCAGGCGGCTTTCCCACTGGGGGAAGACAAAACTGAGTACTACCTGCTGACATCCGAACACGTCAGCGTCGGCGAGTTTGAAGGCGAAACAATCCTGAAAGTAGCCCCTGAAGCACTTACGCTACTGGCCCAGCAAGCCTTCCACGATGCCTCCTTCATGCTCCGCCCAGAACACCAACAGCAAGTCGCCTCAATTCTCCATGATCCCGAAGCCAGCGAAAACGATAAGTACGTGGCACTGCAGTTCCTGAGAAACTCCGAAATCGCCGCCAAAGGCGTGTTGCCAACCTGCCAGGACACCGGTACGGCAATCATCATGGGTAAAAAAGGTCAGCGTGTTTGGACCGGCGGCGGCGATGAAGCGGCGCTCTCCAAAGGCGTATTTAATACCTATATCGAAGATAACCTGCGCTACTCGCAAAACGCGGCGCTGGATATGTACAAAGAAGTGAATACCGGCACCAACCTGCCCGCACAGATCGATCTGTACAGCGTGGACGGTGACGAATACAAATTCCTGTGCGTGGCCAAAGGCGGCGGCTCAGCCAACAAAACCTATCTGTATCAGGAAACCAAAGCGCTGCTGACTCCCGGCAAACTGAAAAACTTCCTGGTTGAGAAAATGCGTACGCTGGGTACCGCAGCTTGCCCGCCGTACCACATCGCATTCGTCATTGGCGGCACGTCAGCGGAAAGCACCCTTAAAACGGTGAAGCTGGCCAGCACACACTACTATGACGCGCTGCCGACTGAAGGCAATGCTCACGGCCAGGCGTTCCGCGATCTGCAACTGGAACAGGAACTACTGGAAGAAGCGCAAAAACTCGGCCTTGGCGCTCAGTTTGGCGGAAAATACTTCGCACACGATATCCGCGTGATCCGCCTGCCTCGCCACGGCGCGTCCTGCCCGGTTGGTATGGGCGTTTCTTGCTCCGCAGACCGTAACATCAAGGCCAAGATCAACCGCGAAGGGATCTGGATTGAAAAACTGGAACATAACCCAGGTCAGTACATTCCAGAATCTCTGCGCCAGGCGGGCGAAGGCGAAGTGGTTAAAGTTGACCTTAACCGCCCAATGAAAGAGATCCTCGCCCAGCTCTCTCAGTACCCGGTTTCTACTCGTCTGTCACTGAGCGGTACTATCATTGTTGGTCGTGACATTGCCCACGCGAAGTTAAAAGAACGTATTGAGTCCGGCGAAGGTCTGCCGCAGTACGTGAAAGATCATCCGATCTACTACGCGGGTCCGGCCAAAACGCCTGCAGGCTACCCGTCCGGTTCTTTAGGTCCAACCACCGCGGGTCGTATGGACTCCTACGTTGACCTGTTGCAGTCTCACGGCGGCAGCATGATCATGCTGGCAAAAGGTAACCGTAGCCAGCAGGTGACTGACGCCTGCCACAAACACGGCGGCTTCTACTTGGGCAGCATCGGTGGACCGGCAGCGGTACTGGCGCAGCAGAGCATTAAGCATCTGGAATGCGTGGAATACCCGGAGCTGGGAATGGAAGCTATCTGGAAAATCGAAGTAGAAGATTTCCCGGCTTTCATCCTGGTCGATGACAAAGGCAACGATTTCTTCCAGCAAATCGTCAGCAAACAATGCGCTAACTGCGCGAAGTAACCCATTCGGCCCGGCACTGGACTGGCACTAAATTTTTGGCGTCAGTCCAGCGATCCCCCCGGGCCAACTTTATCCCCCCCATTTACTGGTATTGAATTTTTGCCGTTCACAGGGAATAGTGACCTTTTCCATTACGTGTGAATTCGCAATGCTCCGCACTCTGAACCCCACAGTCTTGCGCACTGGCGCATTGATCCTGGCGCTGATTCTTATCTACACCGGTATCTCTGCCTCTGAGAAAATCACCTGGCTGATGGAAGTCACGCCAGTCATTATTGTCGTCCCGCTGTTGCTGGCTACCATGAAGCAGTACCCATTGACGCCGCTGCTTTATACGTTGATTTTCTTGCACGCCATCATTCTGATGGTAGGTGGGATGTATACCTACGCCAAAGTTCCCATTGGTTTTCAGGTTCAGGAATGGCTGGATCTCAGCCGTAACCCCTATGACAAGCTGGGCCATTTCTTCCAGGGGCTGGTACCAGCCCTGACGGCAAGAGAGATTTTAGTGCGCGGCAATATTGTCCGTGGTCGTAAGATGCTGTCATTTCTGGTCTGCTGCGTAGCGCTGGCGATTAGCGCAATGTATGAACTGATCGAATGGTGGGCGGCGCTGGCAATGGGACAAGGTGCGGATGATTTCCTTGGCACGCAGGGTGACCCGTGGGATACCCAGTCGGACATGTTCTGCGCCCTGCTCGGCGCATTAACAACGGTCCTCGCACTGGCGGGCTGGCACAATCGGCAGTTGAAAACGGCCGGAGAGCGCTAACGCTTTTCCGGCAATCTACGCTACCTACTGCGATACTTGATAACCAGAATCGGCAAGGCGAACAACAGTGTCAGAAAGTTCGCCATGCTGACGGCAGTATCTTCAATCAATAATCCGTAAATCAGCCACAAAACCAGCCCGCACACAAACATCACATACATCAAACCGGAGATGCCTTGCGTGTTGCGGGTGGTAATAACCTTAATGGCTTGCGGTAAGAAAGAGAGCGTCGTCAGGCTAGCCGCCATATACCCAATCCACGAATGCCATTCCATCGCTACGCCTTCACATCGCCTGGAGTGGCTACCGCAATAGCCGGGATATCCAGTTGCTCATGGTGCTGCGGCACCTTGCGATACTTATCCAGTAAATGGATCTGGATCCTGCGCAGGGTGTCGCCATTCAGTCGATAAAAGCGGAAATACAGGACTAAGGTCACCACGAAAAAGAGTGCGGGTAGCGCTATCATAATAAACTGCATGCCAACGATGGTTTCGGCAGACTGCGCGACATTCGGCGCGTAATTAATCACCCCGAGTATCAACGCGATAAAGAAAGCGGCAAATGCTGACCCGCCTTTTACCACCATTGTCTGCACCGAATAAGCGATACTTTCACAACGAACATTAAGTTTGTATTCGCCGTAATCAACGGTATCCGCCACCATAATAACCTGCAACACCCAGAAAAGCGCAGATCCAATATTTAGTAAAACACCAGCAATAACAATCAGTAAGATATTATGGAAATCTGCCAGCGCCATCACCAGTAGTACGCTACAGCTAAGCACCGGCAGCACCGATGCCCCAGCCCACAAGATCCGTCGTGACAACGCGCTTACCAACCGAGGAAAGAAAATCAGCGTCAGCAGGTTTGCCGCACCTGCGTAAGACATGTAGTACGGGAAGAGACTTGCATCGCCAATCACGTAGGTAAAATAGTAAATGGCAAAGCCAGCAATGATATTGGATGCAATATTGTAAGCCAGTGCCATACCTAACAGGCAGGTTAGCTGGTCATTTTTATAAATGAGCCCAACGATCGCTTTCAACCCAAGACGACTGCTGTCTGCCGTGGCCTCACTGTCTGACGTAAAAACCTCATGCACATTCCGTAGCGTCACAACGGTGGAAACGATAAAGAACGCGATGAGAATGAGCGTAAACATCTGAAAACCAAAACCACGATCGGCTCCGCCAACATAGCTCACAAAAGGTAGCGTCACGCCTACGGTAACAAACCCGGCAAGGCTGGCGAAGAAACGCGGATACGGCACCAGTTGTTCACGTTCGCGTTTATCCAGTGTAATGGTTGGCACCAGTGACCAGAATGGAATATCCATAATGGTGTAGGTCATTCCCCATAATATATACGTCACGCAAACAAATACGACCTGCGCAGTACCCTCAAAAAGATGTGCGCTAAAAAGCAAAAACAGCACCAATGAGTTCGCCAGCGTACCGAGCAAGATCCAGGGTTTAAATTTTCCCCAGCGCGATCGGGTGGCGTTCACAATCCAGCCCATGATGGGATCGTTTACCGCATCCCAGATCCTTGCCGCCAGGAACAACGTTCCGACCAGCCCCACCGATAATCCCACCACGTCGGTGTAGTAATACATCAGGTACATGTACACAATTCCGATGGCGAAATCCTTACCAAACGCTCCAAATCCATAACTGAGTTTTGTTGTCAGAGATATGCTCATAGGGTATCGGGTCGCTGTTACCAGCGCCCGCCTTCTGTAAGAGGAAACGTCAGAGGTTAAACGCCGAATACAATGCCCGGCGTGATTGTGTATTAACGGTGCAGCCAGGCCGGCAGCCAGTCGCCGTGAGACGCGATCAGGTCGTCCACCAGCGCATAAATCTCTTCAATCCCCAGTACAGCGGCGGTATGCGGATCCATCATCGCCGCGTGATAAACGCGATCGCGATTCTCCGTCAGGATGGCTTCCGTTAGCAGGGTCTGAACATTGATATTGGTTTGCATCATGGCCGCCAAATGTGACGGGAGAGTCCCGACTTTCGTTGGCTGAATACCATTCGCATCGACCAGACAAGCGACTTCAACGCAGCAGCCTTGCGGCAGGTTATCGATCAGATTGTCATTGCGAACGTTGCCATACACGACGCTCGGTTCACCGGTCCAGATAGCGTTCATGATAGTGCTGGCATATTCGCGCGACGGTTTAATGTCGATCCGCTCAGCCGTTTTGTACTCTTCCAGCTCTTTTTTCCAGTTCGCCAACTGTTCCACACAACGTTTCGGATATTCATCCAATGGCACCTTATAGCGCTCAATCAGATCTTCACGCCCCGGTTTGATAAACCACGGCGTATATTCAGCGAAGTGCTCCGACGATTCGGTGACGAAATACCCCAGTTTTTTGAACATTTCATAACGCACAATGTTCTGGCAACGGGTATTTCCGTGAATATTTGGTTTCGGCGCCTGACCGGATTCATAGGCCGCCAGCAGCTCCGGGTAGAGATTCACATAGGCACCGTCCGCCGTTTTGCGCTCCAGCTCCAGATAAAACGCCATATGGTTGATCCCGGCACTGCGATAGCGCAAAGAAGCAGGGTCGATGTTCAGATCGCGGGCCAACTCCTCCGCCGTCCCCTGCACCGAATGACACAACCCAACCTGCTTAATATGCGGATAACGTGCATACATTGCCCAGGTGTTCATTGCCATCGGGTTAACGTAGTTAAGCATCGTGGCCTGCGGACAGACTTCGGTCATATCCTCACAAATCTGCCATAAATGCGGGATGGTACGCAGCGCGCGCATGATGCCGCCCGGCCCCAGCGTGTCGGCAATCGTCTGCTCCAGACCATGGCGTTTACACACCGTAAAATCGGTGACGGTACAAGGTTCATAGCCGCCAATCTGGAAAGCGACCACTACAAAATCAGCATCCTGTAATGCTGCTTTTTGATCGGTATAGCAGGTGATTCGTCCAGACGCGCCCGCAGAATCCATCAACTTGCGCACAACAACGTGTGATTCTTCCAGACGCGTAGGATCGAGATCCATCAAGGCGATATGCGCAGATTTAAGCGCATCGCGGTGAAAGACATCCCCAAGAATATTTTTGACGAAAATCGTGGAACCGGCGCCGATAAAGGTAATTTTGGGTGCAGACATCATGACTCTCCAGAACATTAGTGAACACAGTCATGGTGGCACAGCGCATAGATGAAAACCTCCGACTTCCCTGCCGAGCATTCCCATAAACTCAGATCATCACTCTGCGCCCTATTGGATCTGAGTTTATGGGACAAAATTACCCAAAAAGCAGAGTATGCGGCCGCAAAATGTCGCTATGCTCAATGGTAACGGTCCAATTTGTGTCCTGATTCTCAGCCTTAATACGTGTTAAATGACATGATTCTGATAATTCAGGAAATGGAGCAACCATGAGTACATTACCGACATCGCCTCTCCCTCCCGATCCGCACATGTGCAGTAGCGATGAAGAACAAACCCGCAGCCCGCTATCGCTGTACTCAGAATATCAACGGATGGATATCGAGTTGCGCTCACCGCATGCTATGCCTGCCAGCCACTGGCATGGGCAGGTGGAGATCAATGTTCCGTTTGATGGTGACGTCGAGTACCTTATCAACAATGAAGTCGTGCAGATAAAACAGGGACACATCACGCTATTCTGGGCCTGTACACCGCATCAACTCACGCGTCCGGGCAGCTGCCAAAGTATGGCTATCTTCAATTTACCGATGCACCTTTTCCTCTCCTGGCCGCTGGATCGCGAGCTGATCAACCATGTTACCCATGGAATGGTCATCAAATCGCTGGCGTCGCAGCAGTTGAGCACCTTTGAGGTTCAGCGCTGGCAACAGGAACTGAGCAACCCGAACGAACAAATTCGCCAGCTCGCCATTGATGAAATTGGTCTGATGCTCAAACGGTTTAGCCTTTCCGGTTGGCAGCCTATCCTGGTCAATAAAACCTCGCGGACCCACAAAAACAGCGTGTCGCGGCACGCCCAGTTTTACGTCAGCCAAATGCTGAGCTTTATTGCCGACAACTACGATCAGGCGCTCACCATCAACGACGTCGCGGAACACGTGAAGCTCAACGCCAACTACGCGATGGGGATTTTCCAACGCGTAATGCAACTCACCCTGAAGCAGTACATTACGGCAATGCGGATCAATCACGTCCGCGCATTGCTCAGCGATACCGATAAAACCATTCTCGACGTTGCGTTGACCGCCGGATTCCGATCCAGCAGCCGTTTTTATGACACCTTCAGCAAGTTTGTCGGCATGTCGCCGCAGCAGTACCGCAAACTAAGCCAGCAGCATCGGCAAACAATCGCAGGTTGATATCATTCGGCAATATCAGTATCAGCCAAAAAAATATTCCCCCTGTCGATAAACGGCGGTGAAAAACCGCCAACAAGTAAACATAAACCACTGTTTAAAAACAAATTAAACACAAATCAGGCTACTTTTTACCCGCTTTACAGCCCATTTTGACAGGATAATACTTGCCTGCGTCACATTCATACGGTGTGTCTGCAATTCATAGATTGCAACCTTTCCACAACCGGGTAAAAGATGATGAAAGTATTAATTGTTGAAAGTGAGTTTCTGCATCAGGACACCTGGGTCGGTAGCGCTGTCGAACGTCTGGCTGACGCATTAAGCCGCCAAAATGTTACCGTCATTAAGTCCACCTCATTCGACGATGGTTACGCAATCCTCGCCGCCAATGAAGCCATTGATTGTCTGATGTTCAGCTATCAAATGGAACAACAAGATGAGCACCTGAACGTCAGGCAATTGATCGGCAAGCTCCACGAGCGCCAGCAAAACGTTCCCGTTTTCCTGCTGGGCGATCGCGAAAAAGCCACCGCATCGCTGGATCGCGACCTGCTGGAGCTTGTCGATGAATTCGCCTGGATTCTGGAAGACACCGCAGACTTTATCGCCGGGCGCGCCGTTGCGGCAATGACCCGCTACCGCCAACAGCTTCTGCCACCGCTGTTCAGCGCGCTGATGAAGTACGGCGACATCCATGAATACTCCTGGGCAGCACCGGGTCACCAGGGCGGCGTCGGATTCACCAAAACGCCGGCCGGTCGTTTCTATCATGATTACTATGGTGAAAACTTATTCCGTAGCGACATGGGTATTGAACGTGCATCGCTCGGCTCGCTGCTGGATCATACCGGCGCGTTTGGCGAGAGCGAAAAATATGCCGCCCGCGTGTTTGGCGCTGATCGCTCCTGGTCTGTAGTGGTCGGGACTTCCGGCTCTAACCGCACCATCATGCAAGCTTGTATGACCGACAACGACGTCGTGGTGCTGGATCGTAACTGCCATAAATCCATCGAGCAGGGGCTTATCCTCACCGGGGCAAAACCGGTGTATATGGTGCCAAGCCGCAACCGGTACGGCATTATCGGGCCTATCTACCCGCAGGAAATGCAGCCTGAAACATTGCAGAAAAAGATCAGCGAAAGCCCGCTGACCAAAGGTAAAGCCGGGCAAAAACCGTCTTACAGCGTTGTGACCAACTGTACCTACGACGGTGTTTGCTACAACGCCAAAGAGGCCCAGGACCTGCTCGCGCAAACCAGCGATCGCATCCACTTCGATGAGGCCTGGTACGGCTATGCTCGCTTCAACCCAATTTATGCCGATCACTACGCCATGCGTGGCGCGCCGGGCGATCATAACGGTCCTACCGTTTTTGCCACCCACTCAACCCACAAACTGCTGAATGCGCTTTCTCAGGCATCTTACATTCACGTTCGTGAAGGTCGTGGGGCCGTGAACTTCTCCCGCTTTAACCAGGCGTACATGATGCACGCCACTACCTCTCCGCTGTATGCCATCTGCGCCTCAAACGACGTGGCGGTCTCCATGATGGATGGTAACAGCGGCCTGTCACTCACCCAGGAAGTGATCGACGAAGCGGTCGATTTCCGTCAGGCCATGGCACGGTTGTACAAAGAATTCACCGCCGAAGGCGACTGGTTCTTCAAACCGTGGAACAAAGAGATTGTGACCGATCCGCAGACCGGCAAAACCTATGACTTTGCCGATGCGCCAACCCAACTCCTGACCACTGACCAGAACTGCTGGGTGATGCGTCCGGGTGAATCCTGGCATGGATTTAAAGACCTGCCGGATAACTGGAGCATGCTGGACCCGATCAAAGTCAGCATTCTGGCACCGGGTATGGGCGACGATGGTGAACTGGAAGAGAACGGCGTACCGGCTGCACTGGTTACCGCCTGGCTTGGCCGCCACGGCATCGTGCCGACCCGAACCACCGACTTCCAGATTATGTTCCTGTTCTCCATGGGGATTACCCGCGGGAAATGGGGCACACTGATCAACACGCTGTGCTCTTTCAAACACCATTACGATGCCAACACCCCGCTGGCACAGGTGATGCCAGAACTGGTTGAGGAACATCCAGACACTTACGCCAACATGGGCATTCACGATCTGGGCGACACCATGTTCGCCTGGCTGAAAGAGAACAACCCAGGCGCACGTCTCAACGCGGCCTACTCCGGCCTGCCTGCTGCTGAAATCACCCCGCGTGAAGCCTATAACGCGATAGTCAGCGATAACGTTGAGATGGTGGCCATTGAAAATCTGCCGGGTCGTATAGCCGCGAATTCCGTTATTCCTTACCCACCAGGAATTCCGATGCTGCTGTCCGGGGAAAACTTTGGCGACGCCAATAGCCCGCAGATTAGTTATCTACGTTCGTTGCAGTCCTGGGACCACCACTTCCCTGGATTTGAACATGAAACCGAAGGAACGGAAATTATTGACGGTGTGTACCACGTTATGTGCGTGAAAGCATAATGTCGTTTTATAGATAGTCCGATGTTTAAGGTAGACATGTCATGCTTGAGTAATTCCTGAGTATTGCTGCAAAACAATAACATTGTCATACCTTTTTGCGCGGGACCACCCCGCGCTTTTTTTATACGCAAATAGCGCCTTTCCACTTGCGTACAAAAATGTGTACATAAGAAAAATCCCGCCAAACATTGTAATTAATTTCAGACACGTTATTTTATTGCAGTCCTGGTTTCATCATACAATTTCAATTTAGCCGATTTGGCTCATCCGATGTTGAGCTACGGTGTTTTATGTTCATATTCCTGGAGTTGGGTATGAGGCTTTGCAGCAAAGAAGCTTGTGTTGTTGTATTAACGGAGAAGGATGTTTGGTTAAGGATTAACGGTAAAGAAGCCATCAGTTTAAAAGCTAATCATATGGCACTGGTGGCATGCGATAATAATATTATCGATTTCTCATCACTTAATAACGCATTGGTCGTACATATCAGCCGCGATATCATTAAAGATTATCTGCGCTTTTTAAATAAAGACCTTTCACAGATCCCACTCTGGCAACGCAGTGCCAGCCCAGTGATGACCGCCGCGTGTCTGACGCCGGATGTCTTCAGGGTGGCTGCCCAACATAGCGTAATGGACACAGTGAACGAAGCTGAAAGAGAGCGTACACGCTCGCTACTGTTCACGGTGTTATCACGCTTTCTCGACAGCAAAAAGTTTATTTCTTTGCTCATGTATATGCTGCGCAACTGTATCAGCGACAGCGTTTATCACATTATTGAGAGCGATATACATAAAGACTGGAATTTAAGCATGGTTGCCAGTTGCTTATGTCTGAGTCCCAGTTTGTTAAAGAAAAAGCTCAAAAGTGAAAATACAAGTTACAGCCAAATAATTACCACATGTCGCATGCGATATGCCGTCAATCAATTACTGATGGACGGCAAAAACATTTCCCAGGTATCTCAACTGTGTGGATATAACAGTACCTCATACTTTATCTCCGTATTCAAAGAGTTCTATGGGATGACGCCTCTGCATTATGTTAGTCAACATAGGGAGCCATCCGCCGCCTGATTTTTAATCAGTTAGCGATAAGCCATAATAATATCAGCATTAGCGATACCCCAGCTCCGTCATCATTAAACAGACTTTTGACGAGGTATGATAAGGCGTCATTTATCCTTATCAGGAGTTAAAAAATATGTCGACGGATGCTGATGCTCACAAAGTGGGCTTAATCCCCGTCACCCTTATGGTGTCGGGGAATATTATGGGTTCCGGTGTATTCCTGCTACCCGCAAACCTTGCGTCAACTGGCGGGATTGCAATCTACGGATGGTTGGTCACGATTATCGGTGCTCTGGCACTGTCGATGGTGTACGCCAAAATGTCGTCCTTAGACTCCAGTCCCGGTGGTTCTTATGCTTACGCCCGCCGTTGCTTCGGTCCTTTTTTGGGCTACCAGACCAACGTGCTGTACTGGCTGGCCTGCTGGATTGGTAACATCGCCATGGTGGTCATTGGCGTCGGTTACCTGAGCTACTTCTTCCCCATCTTAAAAGATCCGCTGGTCCTGACGCTGACCTGCGTCGTAGTGCTGTGGATCTTCGTATTACTGAACATTGTCGGACCGAAAATGATCACCCGCGTGCAGGCCGTCGCAACGGTACTGGCACTGGTGCCAATTGTCGGGATTGCCGTCTTCGGTTGGTTCTGGTTCCGCGGTGAAACCTATATGGCGGCCTGGAACGTCAGCGGCATGAACACCTTCGGCGCAATTCAAAGCACTCTGAACGTCACCTTGTGGTCATTTATCGGGGTGGAAAGCGCCTCCGTTGCGGCTGGCGTGGTTAAAAATCCCAAACGTAACGTACCTATCGCCACCATGGGCGGCGTGCTGATTGCCGCTGTTTGCTACGTGCTCTCCACCACCGCGATCATGGGTATGATCCCTAACGCGGCGCTGCGTGTATCAGCCTCTCCGTTCGGTGATGCCGCACGTATGGCGCTGGGTGACACCGCTGGGGCGATTGTTTCCTTCTGTGCTGCTGCCGGGTGTCTTGGTTCTCTGGGCGGCTGGACGCTGCTTGCCGGGCAAACCGCCAAAGCCGCAGCCGATGACGGCCTGTTCCCACCGATTTTTGCCCGCGTGAACAAAGCCGGTACGCCAGTGGCCGGGTTAATTATTGTCGGCATCCTGATGACCATCTTCCAGTTCAGCAGTATGTCGCCGAACGCAGCGAAAGAGTTTGGTCTGGTCTCTTCGGTTTCCGTTATTTTCACCCTGGTGCCGTATCTGTACACCTGCGCCGCGCTGCTGCTGCTCGGCCATGGCCACTTTGGTAAAGCACGCCCGATGTACTTACTGGTGACCTTTATCGCCTTTGTCTACTGCATCTGGGCGGTTGTCGGTTCCGGCGCCAAAGAAGTGATGTGGTCGTTCGTCACGCTGATGATCATCACCGCGCTGTACGCACTGAACTACAACCGGATCCATAAAAACCCGTATCCACTGGATGCCCCGGTAAACAATAACTAACTTAAGCAATCGTCATTGCCCGATGGCGTCAGTTCATCGGGCCTACGCTGCCTCGCTGATATTCGAAAAATCAACATTAAGAACTTAAGGTTGGCTTAATTTTACTTTGAGAGGATTTGCGCCACATAGTCGATGGAACCCCCTTAATGTTAAAGCTCTTGTTTAAAAGGCCCACTCTCGGGCTAATCAGCTGGCTCCTGCTGATCTCATTTTATCTTGCGACCTTCCTGAACATTGCGTTCTATAAACAAGTGCTGCAAGACCTGCCTCTGGACTCTGTGCGTAACGTGCTGGTGTTTTTATCAATGCCAGTGGTCGCGTTCAGCGTCATGAACATCGTGCTGACGCTGGCCTCATTCCTGTGGCTTAATCGCCTGGTGGCGTGCATTTTCATTCTGGTTGGCGCATCGGCCCAATATTTCATCATGACCTACGGCATCATCATCGACCGCTCGATGATCGCCAATATGATGGATACTACGCCCGCTGAAACCTTCGCCCTCATGACGCCACGAATGGTGCTTACACTTGGGATCAGCGGTATTCTGGCCGCGCTCATTGCCTGCTGGGTAAAAATCAAACCGATCACGCCAGTCATGCGCAGCATACTGTTTCGTGGCGCGAACATTCTGATCTCCGCGCTGCTGATCGTGCTGGTCGCTGCGTTCTTCTATAAAGATTACGCCTCACTGTTTCGCAACAACAAAGAACTGGTGAAATCCCTCAGTCCATCCAACAGCATTGTGGCGACGTCATCCTGGTATTCACACCAGAGACTGGCCCACCTGCCGCTGGTACGCATTGGCGAAGATGCACATCGCAATCCGTTGATGGTAAAAGAAAAGCGTAAAAACCTGACGATTGTGGTTCTCGGCGAGACCTCGCGCGGCGATAACTTCTCGCTGTCAGGCTACTCGCGCCTGACCAACCCGCTGCTGGAAAAAGATGATGTGGTCTATTTCCCCCGCACCACATCCTGCGGAACGGCAACGGCAGTATCAGTACCCTGCATGTTCTCGGATATGCCACGCGCGCACTACGACGAAGAACTGGCACAGCATCAGGAAGGCGTACTCGACATCATTCAGCGGGCGGGAATTAACGTTCTGTGGAACGATAACGACGGCGGCTGCAAAGGGGCTTGCGACCGGGTTCCACACCAGAATATGACTAAGCTGAACCTGCCAGGGCAGTGTATTGACGGTGAATGCTACGATGAAGTCCTGTTCCACGGGCTGGAAGAGTACATTAATAACCTGCAAGGCGACGGCGTGATTGTGTTGCATACCATCGGCAGCCACGGTCCGACCTATTACAACCGCTATCCTGCGCAGTTTAAGAAATTTACGCCAACCTGCGATACCAACGAAATCCAGACCTGTTCGCAGCAACAGTTGGTCAATACTTACGACAACACCATTCTTTACGTTGACTATATTGTTGATAAAGCAATCAATATACTGAAAGAGCACCAGGATAATTTCACCACCAGCCTGGTCTATCTTTCCGATCACGGCGAATCCTTAGGGGAAAATGGCGTCTATTTGCACGGCCTGCCGTATTCGATTGCACCAGATACGCAAAAACATGTGCCGATGCTGCTGTGGCTCTCCGAGGATTATCAGCAACGCTATCAGGTCTCTCAGACATGTTTGCAAAAACGGGCAAGCTCAGAAGATTTCTCACAGGATAATCTCTTCTCGACCCTGCTGGGATTAACGGGCGTACAAACACAGAAATATCAGGCGGCGGATGATATTCTGCAACCCTGCCGGGGAGGCTAAACGAATGAAAATTCTGATTGTTGAAGACGATACGTTGTTATTACAGGGACTGATACTCGCCGCGCAAACAGAAGGCTATGCCTGCGACGGCGTATCAACGGCCCGTGCAGCGGAGCAGTGTCTGGAAACCGGACATTACAGTCTGGTTGTTCTGGACCTGGGTTTACCGGATGAAGACGGCCTGCATTTCCTCAACCGGATCAGGCAGAAAAAATACACCGTGCCAGTGCTTATTCTCACCGCCCGTGACACGCTCAAAGACCGGGTCAGCGGGTTAGACGTGGGTGCCGATGACTATCTGGTCAAACCGTTCGCACTGGAAGAGCTGCACGCCCGCATCCGGGCGCTGCTGCGTCGTCACAACAATCAGGGTGAAAGTGAATTAATTGTCAGCAATCTGACGCTGAATATCGGTCGTCGCCAGGTGTGGATGGGCGGACAAGAGGTTATCTTAACGCCGAAAGAATACGCGCTCCTGTCACGCCTGATGCTCAAAGCGGGCAGCCCGGTACACCGGGAAATTTTGTATAACGACATCTACAGCTGGGATAACGAACCGTCGACCAATACGCTGGAAGTGCACATTCACAATCTGCGCGATAAAGTCGGTAAATCACGCATCCGCACGGTCAGGGGATTTGGCTATATGCTGGTCGCCACTGAGGAAAGCTAAGTGAAACCGCTGCAATATCTAAAACAACCGCTCCCGCTTCGTCATCGCCTGATGCTGACGATTGGTCTTATTCTGCTGGTCTTTCAGTTGATTAGCACCTTCTGGTTGTGGCACGAAAGTACCGAACAAATACAGTTATTCGAACAGGCGCTACGCGAAAATCGTAATAACGATCGCCACATCATGCATGAGATCCGCGAGGCTATCGCCAGCCTGATCGTCCCCGGCATCTTTATGGTCAGCCTGACATTGCTGATTTGCTATCAGGCAGTGCGACGAATAACCCGCCCGTTGGCAGATCTGCAAAAAGAGTTAGAAGCGCGAGCAGCCGATAACCTGGCCCCAATTGAAATTCACAGCTCAACCGTTGAGATCCAGGCCGTTGTCTCAGCGCTCAACGAGCTAGTGACACGGCTGACCAGCACTATTGAAAACGAACGCTTATTTACCGCCGATGTCGCCCACGAACTGCGTACACCGCTGTCAGGCGTTCGCCTGCATCTGGAATTATTATCCAAAGCCCATAAGGTCGACGTTACGCCGCTAATTGCCCGCCTTGATCAAATGATGGACAGCGTATCGCAACTGCTGCAACTCGCCCGCGTCGGACAGTCGTTTTCGGCCGGGAGTTACCAGCATGTCAAACTGCTGGAGGACGTTATTCTGCCCTCCTACGATGAACTCAGCACCATGCTGGACCAACGTAAACAGACGCTGCTCCTGCCACAAAGCGCGGCGGACGTTGTCGTGCGTGGCGATGCTACGCTGTTGCGGATGCTGCTACGAAATCTGGTGGAAAACGCGCATCGTTACAGCCCGGAAGGCACCCATATTACGATTAGCCTGAACACAGAGCATGATGCCGTCCTGGCCGTCGAAGATGAAGGGCCGGGCATTGATGAAAGTAAATGCGGGGAGTTGAGTAAAGCATTTGTGCGTATGGACAGCCGTTTTGGCGGGATTGGGCTGGGGCTGAGCATTGTCAGTCGTATCACCCAGTTACATCAAGGGCATTTCTATCTGCAAAATCGCCAGGGAACTACCGGTACTCGCGCCTGGGTGGAATTAGCGAAAGTTCAGTAAGAGCTCACCCATACGTACAAAAAGCTGCTGACGATCAGCACACTGCACACGGTGGTCAAACTTTCATAAATACGGGTTTTCATGACACTCTCCTCCGAAACTATGGAGGAGAGTTTGCCTGACACAGATTAAGCCAACCTTAAGTTGATATCATAAGACACCTTATCCGGCCTACTCAGTACAACGCTGCCCGTAGGTCTGATAAACGTAGTGCCATCAGGCAATAACACGAATGTCCAGGCCATGCGCCGGATGGCGGCTAGCGCCTTATCCGGCCTACTGAGTACAACGCTGCCCGTAGGCCCGATAAGCGTAATGCCATCAGGCATTAACACGAATATCCAGGCTATGCGCCGGATGGCGGCTAGCGCCTTATCCGGCCTACGAAAGTACAACGCTGCCCGTAGGCCTGATAAACGTAGTGCCATCAGGCAATAACACAAATGTCCAGGCCATGCGCCGGATGGCGGCTAGCACCTTATCCAGCCTACTGAGTACAGCGCTGCCCGTAGGCCTGATAAACGTAGTGCCATCAGGCAATAACACGAATGTCCAGGCCATGCGCCGGATGGCGGCTAGCACCTTATCCGGCCTACTGAGTACAACGCTGCCCGTAGGCCCGATAAGCGTAATGCCATCAGGCATTAACACGAATATCCAGGCTATGCGCCGGATGGCGGCTAGCGCCTTATCCGGCCTACGAAAGTACAACGCTGCCCGTAGGCCTGATAAACGTAGTGCCATCAGGCAATAACACGAATATCCAGGCCATGCGCCGGATGGCGGCTAACGCCTTATCCGGCCTACTGAGTACAACGCTGCCCGTAGGCCTGATAAACGTAGTACCATCAGGCAATAACACGAATGTCCAGGCCATGCGCCGGATGGCGGCTAACGCCTTATCCGGCCTACTGAGTACAACGCTGCCCGTAGGCCTGATAAACGTAGTGCCATCAGGCAATAACACTGTTACTCTTCAATACGCGGATGCTGCTGCACCAGACGCGTGCGCTTAACCTGTAGCTCAGCAATTTCCTGATCGATATCTTCGATTTTCTGTTCAATGTTATCGTAGTGTTCGCCGAGGATCTCTTTCGCTTCCTGAATATCCGAAGCAGCAGGTGTCGCGCCTTTCAGCGGCTGATTAGCCGTCTCTTTCATGGTCACGCCGGTAATCAAACCTACTACCGCAATCACCATCAGATAATAAGCAGGCATCATCAGATTCTGCGAGCTTTCCACCAGCCATGCGGCCAATGTCGGAGTCAGACCGGCGATTAATACAGAGATATTAAACGCGGCGGCCAGCGCACTGTAGCGAATATGCGTCGGGAACATCGCTGGTAACGTTGACGCCATCACCCCGGTAAAGCAGTTGAGGATCACCGCCAACATCAACAATCCGGCGAAAATCAGGCCGATGACGTTACTGTTAATCAGAATAAATGCCGGAATCGCCAGCACAAACAGCGCAATACTGCCCATGATCACAAACGGACGACGCCCGAAGCGGTCGCTGAGCAAACCCATAATCGGCTGCACAAACAGCATACCAATCATGATGGCGATAATAATCAACACGCCGTGGTCTTCAGAGTAATGCAGGTTATGCGACAGATAGCTCGGCATATAGGTGAGCAGCATGTAGTAGGTGACGTTGGTGGCAATCACCAGACCAACACATGCCAACAGGCTGCGCCAGTGCTTAGTTGCAATCTCTTTAAACGAGACCTTAGGACCTTCCTGCAGACCCTGACGATCGCCCTGCTCCAGTTTATCCACGTGCTGCTGGAACGCCGGCGTCTCTTCCAGCGCATGGCGCAGGTACAGACCAATCAGCCCTAACGGTAGCGCCAGGAAGAACGGAATACGCCAGCCCCACTCAAGGAAGTTATCCTCGCCGACGATAGTTGAGATCAGGACCACCACGCCCGCGCCCAGCACAAACCCGGCAATCGAGCCGAAGTCCAGCCAACTGCCCATAAATCCGCGCTTACGGTCTGGCGAGTACTCTGCGACAAAAATCGATGCCCCGGTATACTCTCCGCCGACCGAGAACCCCTGCGCCATCTTACACAGCAACAGCAGAATCGGTGCCCAAATACCAATTGAGGCATACGAGGGAATAAGACCGATACAGAAGGTACTGATCGACATAATCACAATGGTGATAGCGAGTATCTTCTGGCGACCATATTTATCGCCAAGCATACCGAAGAACAATCCGCCAAGCGGTCGAATCAGAAAGGGAACAGAGAAGGTGGCGAGTGCAGCAACCATCTGCACGCTGGGGTCAGCCCCCGGGAAGAACACTTTACCTAATGCGTAAGCAACAAACCCATAAACACCAAAATCAAACCACTCCATCGCATTACCTAACGACGCTGCGGTAATGGCTTTTCGCAATTTACCGTCATCAATGATGGTAACGTCGCGCAGCGTTATTGGTTTTATTTTTTTCCTTTTTAGCATACTCGTCCTCATAGACTTAGCCCTGTCACGCTCCAGTTCGAGTCCCCCAACGCCCATGCGTCAGGGTCATCACCGAGCGGGGAACGCACAGGCGCATTCCCTGTAACAAGCGTAGCAGGTTTACTTACACTGACGAGAAACGCACAGTACAACCGAACCTGTTGACGCCTGATTGGGCGGTTAATGACCTCTTTACCCTAACAGCGTTTAAATTTGTGATCAACTTCACACATAGTTTTTCATTTCGTCAACATGCGTAAATTAGGTCATTCTTAGTCAGCTTTTTTACATGTAATGCTTGCGATTTACTGACAATTAAATACAAGAATAAATCGCTTTATTGCACCAACAATCACAGCGGTCACTATTATTCTGCTAGCAAAAAAACCACCTAATCCCTTCACAAAAAGATCACAGCTTTTTTAATAATCAGAGCGACCGAGAACTTTTGCTCGGAATATGTGATGAAGATAACTAAAACATCGTTTTATTTTGATTGAATCAATGTTCCCATGAATGCAAACTAATTCCAGACGCAATATCCCTGGGAGCAGCAACACGCTCAACGTATGCCGCGTTAGATTTTATAAAACAAAGAGATAGCGATTTTCTTTGTTAAGAAACACCAGTAACCATTTGAATTTATTAATTTTTACCCTCTTGCGCGAGTTTTAGCAGCGACAAGACATGAGGACGTTTATGAAAATTAAAGCCACGATTGAACGCATCCCCGGCGGAATGATGTTGATTCCTCTGTTATTAGGCGCAGTGTTAAATACGTTAGCCCCGGATACCGGTGCGTATTTCGGTTCGTTTACCAAAGGAATGATCAGCGGAACGGTACCGATTCTGGCAGTGTGGTTTTTTTGTATCGGCGCATCTATTGATTTACGGGCGACCGGTACGGTATTACGCAAGTCCGGTACGCTGGTAATAACCAAAATAGCCGTGGCGTGGGTAGTGGCAATGATTGCTGCTTCATTTATTCCTGATACCGGTATTCAAACCGGGTTCTTTGCAGGCCTCTCAGTTTTGGCAATTGTCTCCGCAATGGACATGACCAACGGTGGTTTGTACGCCAGCCTGATGAACCAGTACGGCACCAAAGAAGAGTCCGGCGCATTTGTGTTGATGTCTCTGGAATCCGGTCCGTTAATGACCATGGTGATCCTCGGCTCCGCGGGTCTGGCCTCCTTCGAGCCACACCATTTCATCGGCGCGGTATTACCGTTCCTGATTGGTTTTACGTTAGGCAACCTGGATCACGACCTGCGTTCTTTCTTCAGCAAAGCCACACCGGTGCTGATCCCGTTCTTCGGCTTCGCGTTGGGTAACACTATTAACCTGAGCGTGATCGTTGATACCGGTCTGCTGGGTATCCTGCTGGGCGTCGCGGTTATCGTCATCACCGGTATCCCGCTGATTATTGCTGACCGTGTTATTGGTGGCGGGAACGGTACGGCAGGCGTCGCAGCCTCCTCAGCAGCAGGTGCTGCGGTAGCAAACCCAGTGATTATCGCCCAGATTAACCCGGCGTTCGAACCGGTTGCCGCATCCGCTACGGCGCTGGTTGCCGCCAGCGTAATTGTCACCGCCATTCTGGTGCCGATTATCACCGCGCTGTACGCCAAACGTTTTAATAAAAACTTGGTCGCCAACGAAGCAGTGGCCACCCCGGCAGACTCTCTGCACCACTAAACCTGCCTTTATCCTACTCACCAGCCCTGCTCAATTGACGAGCAGGGTCGGTGCAAAAATCTCCTCAACCATCGCATCGACCAGCCGCTTTGCCGAACACAATCGCGGCATTCCCAGCGCCACATTTTGCCAACGCTGCGTCACCGACCAGCTCACAGGATGACGTTGCGCATCGCACCAGCTCCCCAGCCAGCTCAGCATATCGTTATACTCGCCCGATCCGCCGACAGCTGGCGTGCTGAGCCAATGATGATAGTAATGACGCGTAGCGGGCGCTGCATTCACGCTGTCCGCCAATGCCTGAGCAGCCATGGTTCGCAGGTTGTCTTTTAGCATTAACACCACATCGGCATTCGCTAACCGGCAGGCATCACCAAAAGCTCCCCAACGTAGCTCCTCCAGCGCAACAAAACAGCGTCCTGGTAACGACCAGCCGTCATACGCGCCAGCCCGCCAGCGGGTAAAAATTTGTTCGCTATGCTCGCCCGCCTGAACCGTCAGGCCGCGCTGGGTCAGCGCCTTCTCTTTATACGCCGCGCGTTGGGTAAACCAATCAGTCAGTGAATTTATTTGCTGTAAAAGACCGGGGGTTGAAAGTCCACGCGGGTGTTCTGTTTGTTGCAAAAATATTAGCCCTTCGGCGATCCGTACCAGCGCCAGATGACCCGGGTCAATCATGCCTGCCAGCTTCTCCACCAGCTTAAGGCGCATCACCAGATGTTCGCTGGACACTCCTGCCATCACCCACGCACGCAGTTGCGTCTGGGATAACACCTCCTGCGTCAGACGCGCGCGCAGCCGCTGCTGCTGTTGCAGAAAACCGCCGGAACGTTTGGTTTCATCTCCTTGAACCAGATCGACCATAAACTTCGGGTAGACACACTCCAGCGTCCTCCCGGGGCCTTCCAGTAAAACGTTAGTCATGTGTGCTCGGTTGCAAAAAGGGTATTGATATCGTCACGCAGCAAACGGGAATCTTCATAAAGCCATGCCGCAATCGTAATGCGCTGCTGCAATTGCTCATTCATTGCATTCACCGCGGATTCATTTTGTTGGCGTAGCGTCAGACTCTCACTCAGACTCGCCTGCAATTGCGCCAGGCACAGAGAGAAATCAGCAAAAAATGTGGCCATGCCAGCCGTAACGGAAATATCGACCTGAGCAGCTAAAGCTTTACGAATTTGTTGGCAAAACTGGGAGACGTACTGCACAAGGTTTTTATGCAATGCGCCCATATCAATGAGATAACGCGTTTTTGTTTCGACGTAATCATTCCATCCCCAGTTGGGTTGATTTAGCCAACGAGAGAAAGTGTCACGCACCACACCGCCAGTAGACGGCGCATTTTCTGCCGGAATATCCTGCTCAATGGCCTCGTTAAACAATTGGCGGGTATTGAAATTAAACATCGCCGTATGGAACGCTGGAAAACGGATCCGCGCACGAAAACCGGCGTGGTTTAGCTCCTCTTTCACCCTTTGCTCAATTGGCCGCATCGCGTCATTTAGCGCCCGGGAGAGCGTCGACTCAAGCTGTTCAAAACGCAGGGCTAAGTCCCGGCTGATGCTTTCCTGCGCCGCCAGCAATACCCCCTCACAGGACGAGCGAATTTTATCTAACACAATTTTCGCCTGCCCTTCATCATGCAACACCAACATCTCTCCGGCCATTTCTGCCGTATTCACAGCATTCCCCAGACCGTGTTGTGACATCATCAGGACGTTTTCTTTGACAAAGAACGTGTTGATACCGCAAAGAATCTCGGTTTGTTGCTCACTGAGATAGGCAGCAGCAGCCTCCAGCGCCAGTTCTACTTCATGGCTGACTTCATCGCTCACCCGCCCCTGGCTCACTTCTAACTGCTGCATATCCTCTTCAATATGCGTGATGTTCAGCCGCAGTTTGTCATAGGCGACCGTTAACCCATGGGCGCGAAATTCCAGATATTCGTGCACGCTTTGTGCATAGTTCAATAACTTATGTGACGCTGAGCGAAGCGCATACAGCGAAGCATTAGCATAAGCGGCATGGATCACTTTCTGGATCGGCTGTTCAAACAGCGAGTCTTCCCACAACAGGTCGGCGGCATGGCGGATGTGTTCCGTATCGTCAAGATCGGTGGTGCGCCAGCGTCTGCCAAGCGCCGCTTCGGCAAAATCCTGCACCCAACGTTGCTCCTGATGATCCGGCAGTCGCCCGCGCGTCGTCAGCTCATGACGCGCCCTGTTTGCCAGATAGCCCCACATTGAGGAGACCGGATAAATTCTTTCAGGGGAGATTCCGCCTTGCATCAACGTGCCGGAAATCAACGCCCGCACCTGTTCTTCATCATCACTGTTGCGGTCTTTCTGATCGAATTTATTGACCAGCGCATATAACGGCACTGACTTGCCGACCGCCATAATCGCCTGACGCACTTCCTCATCGGAAATCGATTTCAGTTGGGTGTAATCCAACACCGCCAGCACCGCAGAGGCCCGCACCAACTGTTCATTGAGCATTTTTTGTAAGTGCGGTTGTCCCGCCTCGTTCGGCCCCGGGGTATCCAGCAGCGTTAATTGCCCTGGGTAGCTTGCCTGTCCGGCCAAATGGACAAATTCAACCTCAATAACCGGAATATGCTCAATCGCGGCATAGGCGGCAAAAGGAAAATCAACGTCCAATGCTTTTGACAGGCGCACCAGGTCGTTGAGGCTTTTAAGGCAATGGAAAATAGGCTGTGCACCAAGATAATACCGTTCAAATGCCACACCATTTTCAATATGTTGCAGCAGAACATTCATATCCTTGTCAATTTCCAGGGTCTGCGTAAGACGCAGGCGATCGCACTCGCGCACGCGCTGCTGCAAAACCTTCATTAAGGCATCGATCGGCGCGACATGTGAAAAATGCAGCACCGGCTCTTTCTGCCCCGGCGTATGGCGTATTAGCGTTGGTAACGCCGTCATGGGGCGATTACGATTAGGTAAAACTTCTGTACCTACAATGGCGTTAATCGTCGTCGATTTTCCCGCTTTCATCGTGCCAACAATCGCCAGCACCATTTCCAGACGCGTAATCTTGCGCAGCTCATTATTGAGCGTTGCTTGCTGGACATCCATGCCACGCGCGCTGAAATGCAGGGGCTGAACAACCTGACTGCTATGCTCTCCTTGTTTTAGCGCGACATCATCCAACGAGGTCACGGGCAATTTTTGCAATTGCCTGAGATGTTCAAGCGAGAGCATCAGCAAGCGTTCCGCTTCCTGACTTAATTCATATATTGTCTGTGTGTGCATGGAAAATTTTTCCTTAACGCAAATGGCATTGCTTTTATTTAGCCCAATCGTTTTATTTATAGATTTTTTGGCTTTTATAATTACGTATAGAAATAATTAAAATCAAAACAACCAATTGATATTATTAAAATAAATTTGGTGTATAACCGCTGGCCTGATGCCTCTCACTTATGAAAATAAGTAAGAAAGATAAACAGCGTAGTTCAGTTTTAAAAAATGCCAGCGGAATCCCCCTACTAAATTTAAGGGGTTCAATGATATTCAATCACAATGACTTAGGCATTTCTAAGCAATGTTACCTATGAATATCAGATATTTCGCCTCACCTTATCTTAAATATCTAAGCGTAGCAATTTCCCTTAAAAAATATTCCGCCATACTTTCATTGAGGTGAAAGCAGAGGGTCTTTACAGCAGATCATTTTGCGTAATCACGCAGTAGTCCCGACAAAAGCAGGGATTTTATGTATAATTGCGGCCTTTTTCGGCAATCTGCCATTTTTTGGGCGCATTTGCCCCTGCTGACTTTTGAGGAAATCCACATGTCATTACCACACTGCCCGCAATGCAACTCCGAATACACTTACGAAGATAACGGCATGTTCATCTGCCCGGAATGCGCTCACGAATGGAACGATGCTGAACCGACGCAGGACAGCGACGAACTGATCGTTAAAGATGCCAACGGCAACCTGCTGGCTGACGGCGACAGCGTTACCGTCGTGAAAGATCTGAAAGTAAAAGGTAGCTCTTCCATGCTGAAGATCGGTACCAAAGTGAAAAACATTCGTCTGGTTGAAGGCGACCACAACATCGATTGCAAAATCGATGGCTTTGGCCCAATGAAGCTGAAATCTGAGTTTGTGAAAAAGAACTGATGCAATTTGCCTGATAGCGCGACGCTAATCAGGTCAACACCAGCTCTTCTGCCAGGCGGGAAGCTCATACTTCCCGCCTGGTTTATTTTTGCAGACGCTAACTACACTTAATTGGCTTCTTTTACCTGAGGTAAAGATTATGCCGTTAAGTCCCTATATCTCCTTTGCAGGCAACTGCGCTGACGCTATCGCCTACTATCAAAAAACGTTAGGCGCTGAGCTACTCTACAAAATCAACTTCGGTGAAATGCCCAAATCGGCGCAGGATAGCGAAGATGGTTGCCCTTCAGGCATGAAATTCCCCGATACCGCCATCGCCCACGCCAACCTGCGCGTTGCGGGTAGTGACATCATGATGAGCGATAGCGCCCCGGACGGAAATGCTCACTACTCTGGCTTTACGCTGGTGCTCGACACGCAAAACGTCGATGAAGGCAAACGCTGGTTTGATAACCTGGCAGCAAACGGAAAAATCGAAATGGACTGGCAGGAAACCTTCTGGGCCCACGGTTTCGGTAAAGTGAGCGACCAGTATGGCGTGCCGTGGATGATCAACGTCGTCAAACAACAGCAACCCCCTACAGAGTAATCTAACGGGAGGCCAGCCCTCCCGTACTGTCATCAAATAGCGCTCAACTCTTCATCGTCGAGTAACCATCCCTTAACGAAAACGTCACATTAATCCGCCACGATGGGGCCACTTTTTTAGGGAGGCCGCATCATGCAAACGATTATTCGCGTCGAGAAACTCTCCAAGTCCTTCAATCAACATCAGGCGCTCAATGCGGTTGATCTGAACATCTGTTCCGGTGAGATGGTGGCTCTGCTTGGGCCGTCTGGCTCCGGCAAATCCACCCTTTTACGTCATTTAAGCGGTTTGATCACCGGTGATAAATCCCCCGGCAGCCGCGTCGAGCTGCTGGGCCGCACCGTTCAACATGAAGGCCGCCTGGCGCGCGATATCCGCAAAAGCCGCGCCCACACCGGCTACATCTTCCAGCAGTTCAATCTGGTGAACCGCCTGACAGTGCTGGAGAACGTCCTGATTGGCGCGCTCGGCAGCACGCCGTTCTGGCGTACCTGTTTTAGCTGGTTTAGCCAGGAACAAAAACAGCGTGCATTACAGGCGCTGACCCGCGTGGGCATGGCGCACTTTGCATACCAGCGCGTTTCCACGCTTTCGGGCGGTCAGCAGCAGCGTGTCGCAATCGCCCGCGCACTGATGCAGCAGGCCAAAGTGATCCTCGCCGACGAGCCGATAGCCTCGCTGGACCCGGAATCCGCCCGCATCGTGATGGACACCCTACGCGACATAAACCAGACCGACGGCATCACTGTGGTCGTCACGCTGCATCAGGTGGATTACGCCCTGCGCTACTGCGAACGCATCGTCGCGCTGCGCCAGGGCAACGTCTTCTTTGATGGCAGCAGCCAGCATTTTGATAACGATCGTTTTGACCATCTCTACCGCAGCATGAACCGCATCGAACAGAGCGCGCAGGCTGCCTGACATCCCCACAATGAGGAATGGAAATGAGTTATAGAACAATTGCCGCGCTGGCCTTCACCAGCATGTTTAGTCTCAGCACACTGCTCACCCCGGCCCATGCCGAAGAGCAGGAAAAAGCGCTGAACTTTGGCATTATTTCGACCGAATCACAGCAAAACCTGAAACCGCAGTGGGAACCGTTCCTGAAGGACATGGAAAAATCACTGGGTGTGAAAGTAAACGCCTTCTTCGCCCCGGACTACGCCGGGATCATCCAGGGAATGCGCTTTAACAAAGTTGATATCGCCTGGTACGGCAACCTCTCGGCAATGGAAGCTGTGGATCGCGCTAACGGGCAAGTGTTTGCCCAGACCGTTGCCGCCGACGGATCCCCGGGTTACTGGAGCGTGTTGATCGTTAACAAAGACAGTCCGATCAATAACCTGAACGATCTGATCGCTAAACGTAAGGATCTGACCTTCGGCAACGGCGATCCTAACTCAACGTCAGGCTTCCTCGTCCCCGGCTACTACGTCTTCGCCAAAAACAACATCTCCGCCAGCGACTTCAAACGCACCGTCAACGCCGGACACGAAACCAACGCGCTGGCAGTCGCCAACAAGCAGGTCGATGTCGCCACCAACAACACCGAAAACCTCGACAAGCTGAAAACTTCCGCGCCGGAAAAACTGAAAGAGCTGAAGGTGATCTGGAAGTCACCGCTGATCCCGGGCGATCCGATCGTCTGGCGTAAAAACCTCTCCGAAACCACCAAGGACAAGGTGTACGACTTTTTTATGAATTACGGCAAAACGCCGGAACAGAAAACCGTACTGGAACGCCTGGGATGGGCACCGTTCCGCGCCTCAAGCGATCTGCAGCTGGTGCCGATTCGCCAGCTGGCACTGTTTAAAGAGATGCAGGGTGTGAAGGACAACAAAGGGCTGAACGAGGAAGAGAAAACCAGCAAAACCTCGGTGCTGAAAGCGCAGCTCGATGACCTTGACCGTCTGACCGCCGCACTGGGCGCTATGACCAGCGTCACCAAAGCGGTGCAGTAACCCTGGTGCCCAAATTGTAGGCCTGATAAGCGCAGCGCCATCAGGCAATGCAAAGGATTACATGCCGGATGGCGGTGCCAGCACCTTATCCGGCCTACAACAGACCCGAAACATCGACACCCAGGAGCTAAACATGCAAACCATCACCGTCGCCCCGCCCAAACGTAGCTGGTTCTCGTTGCTGAGCTGGGCCATTCTTCTCGCCGTACTGGTAGTCTCGTGGAAAGGTGCCGAAATGGCTCCGCTCACGCTAATCCAGGATTCCGGCAATATGGCGACCTTCGCCGCCGACTTCTTCCCGCCGGACTTCAGCCAGTGGCAGGACTATCTCGGTGAAATGGCCGTCACTCTGCAAATTGCCGTCTGGGGTACCGCCCTCGCCGTTGTGCTGTCGATCCCCTTCGGCCTGATGTGCGCCGATAACCTGGTCCCGTGGTGGATTTACCAGCCGATGCGTCGCCTGATGGACGCCTGCCGCGCCATCAATGAAATGGTCTTCGCCATGCTGTTCGTGGTCGCCGTCGGGTTAGGCCCATTCGCCGGGGTGATGGCGCTGTTTATCCACACTACCGGGGTACTCTCCAAGCTGCTTTCCGAAGCAGTAGAAGCTATTGAGCCAGGTCCGGTAGAAGGCATTCGCGCCACCGGTGCCAACAAAATTGAAGAGATTCTGTACGGCGTTCTGCCACAGGTCATGCCGCTGCTTATCTCCTACTCGCTGTATCGCTTTGAATCCAACGTTCGCTCGGCCACGGTGGTCGGAATGGTGGGTGCAGGCGGTATTGGCGTGACCTTATGGGAAGCGATTCGCGGCTTTCAGTTCCAGCAAACCTGCGCCCTGATGGTGTTAATCATCGTCACCGTCAGCCTGCTGGATTTTCTTTCCCAGCGTTTGCGTAAGCACTTTATCTGATTAGCGAGGCATTGATTGCTATGCACTTGTCTACACATCCGACCAGTTATCCAACGCGTTATCAGGAAATTGCCGCGAGACTTGAGCAGGAGCTACGTCAACATTATCGCTGCGGTGACTATCTGCCCGCCGAGCATCAGCTTGCCGCGCGCTACGAGGTAAACCGCCACACCCTGCGCCGCGCCATTGACCAGTTGGTTGAACGCGGTTGGGTTCAGCGTCGTCAGGGCGTCGGCGTGCTGGTGCTGATGCGCCCGTTCGATTACCCGCTTAATGCCCAGGCGCGCTTTAGTCAGAATCTGCTGGACCAGGGCAGCCATCCCACCAGCGAAAAACTGCTGGCGGTGCTGCGTCCGGCCTCCAGCCACATTGCCGATGCGCTCAGCATAAACGAGGGCGATAACGTGATTCACCTGCGCACCCTGCGCCGGGTTAACGGCATCGCACTGTGCCAGATCGACCACTATTTTTCCGACCTCTCGCTGTGGCCGCTGCTGCAAGGCTTCAACAGCGGTTCGCTGCATGACTACCTGCGCGAACAGTCCGGTCTGAGGCTGCTACGCACGCAAACGCGCATCAGCGCCCGCCGTGCGCAGGCCAAAGAGAGCAAGGTGCTGGAAATCCCCAATATGGCGCCGCTGCTATGCGTGCGCACCCTGAACCACCGTGAAGGCGAAGAACACGCGGCGGAATACTCCGTCAGCCTGACCCGCGCCGACATGATCGAATTCACTATGGAGCACTGAATGCATTTCGATACCGCCACCCGCCAGCGCTGGATGCGTGCGCTGGCATACAGCAATGCCGATGCCCTGAACGCCCGCATCACCGCGCTCAAGCTGACGCCGGACTATGAACTTATCCGCGCTCCGGAAAGCGGACTGATGCAGATCCAGGCCCGTATGGGCGGTACCGGTAACCGCTTCTTTGCCGGTGACACTACGCTTACCCGCGCAGTAGTACGCCTGAAGAGCGGCACGCTGGGTTACAGCTACCTGCTGGGACGCAACAAACAACATGCCGAGCAGTGCGCGGTGATTGACGCGCTGCTGCAGGAACAAACGCATTTCCAGAACCTAATGGAAACCTTAATTGCCCCGCTGGAAGCGGAACGCGATGCGCTGATTAACGCACGCCGTGCCGAAGTCAACGCCAGCCGGGTCGACTTCTTCACGCTGGTACGCGGAGATAACGCATGACTTTACAGACCGCTTTTAATTTACCCGTTCAGGATGCTCAGCAGAGCTTTCGTCGCCTGCTGAAAGCCATGAGCGAACCGGGCGTAATCGTCGCCCTGCATCAACTGAAACACGGCTGGCAGCCGCTGGGTCTGGCGACCACCAGCGTGCTGCTGACCCTGGTCGATGGCGACACGCCGGTCTGGCTGGCGCCGTCGATGGATAACGATATTGCCCGCCAGAACCTGCGTTTTCATACCAACGCGCCGCTGGTGGATCAGCCGCAGCTGGCGGCCTTTGCCGTCGCCGACGATCGCATCAGCAGCGAACAGCTTAACGCCCTCTCCGCCGGTTCAGCCGTCGCGCCAGAGACCAGCGCCACGCTGATTGTGCAGGTCGCAGGCTTAAGCGGCGGACGTATGCTGCGTCTGACCGGTGCGGGCATTGCCGAAGAGCGCATGATCGCGCCACAGCTGCCGGAATGCCTGATTCACGAACTCACCGAACGCCCGCACCCGTTCCCACTGGGGGTCGATTTGATCCTCACCTGCGGCGAACGCCTGCTGGCTATTCCGCGAACCACCCATGTGGAGGTGTGCTGATGTACGTCGCCGTCAAAGGGGGCGAAAAGGCGATAGCCAACGCCCACGCCCTACAGGAAAACCGACGCCGGGGCGATGAGACCATTGCTGAACTGAGCGTGGCACAAATCGAACAGCAGATGAACCTGGCCGTTGACCGGGTGATGACCGAAGGCGGCATCGCCGACCGCGAACTGGCGGCACTGGCGCTGAAGCAGGCCAGCGGTGATAACGTCGAAGCCATCTTCTTGCTCCGCGCCTACCGCACTACGCTGGCAAAGGTAGCGGTCAGTGAACCGGTTAACAGTGCAGAAATGCGCCTTGAGCGCCGAATCTCGGCGGTCTACAAAGATATTCCCGGCGGGCAACTGTTGGGACCAACCTATGATTACACCCATCGCCTGCTGGATTTTACCCTGCTGGCCAATGGCGAAACGCCGTCTCTGCGCAGCGCAGACGGCGCGCAGGATGCCTCCCCACTCGTCTTTTCCCTTCTGGCCAACCAGGGGCTGGCAAAGCGTGAAGAGGATGATGGCGCGACACCCGACGACATCACCCGCACGCCGCCGGTTTACCCCTGCTCACGCGCTTCACGTCTGCAGCAGCTGATGCGCGGCGACGAAGGCTATTTGCTGGCGCTGGCCTACTCCACCCAGCGCGGCTACGGGCGCAACCACCCGTTTGCCGCCGAAATTCGTAGCGGCTATGTGGCACTGGAAACCGTACCGGAAGAGCTGGGATTTGCGGTGAACGTCGGCGAACTGCTGATGACCGAATGTGAAATGGTCAATGGGTTTGTCGCACCAGAAAACGAATCCCCCCATTTTACCCGCGGCTACGGGCTGGTGTTCGGTATGAGCGAACGTAAAGCGATGGCGATGGCGCTGGTGGACCGCGCCCTACAGGCAGCCGAATACGATGAAACGGTCACAGGACCGGCGCAGGACGAAGAGTTCGTGCTGGCGCATGCGGATAACGTCGAGGCGGCGGGTTTTGTTTCGCACCTCAAACTTCCCCATTACGTCGATTTCCAGGCCGAACTGGAACTGCTCAAACGCCTGCAACAGGAGGCCACCCGTGACCACTAACCTCTCCGGCTACAACTTTGCCTATCTTGATGAGCAGACCAAACGCATGATCCGCCGCGCAATTCTGAAAGCGGTGGCAATCCCGGGTTACCAGGTCCCGTTTGGCGGACGTGAAATGCCGATGCCCTACGGCTGGGGAACCGGCGGTATTCAGCTTACCGCCAGCGTGATTGGCGAGCCGGACGTGCTGAAGGTGATTGACCAGGGCGCAGACGACACCACTAACGCCGTGTCGATTCGTAATTTCTTCAAGCGTGTGACCGGAGTGAATACCACTGAGCGTACGGAAGATGCGACGCTGATCCAGACCCGCCACCGCATCCCGGAAACACCGCTGGTGGAAGATCAGATAATCATCTTCCAGGTACCGATCCCTGAGCCGCTGCGCTTTATCGAACCGCGTGAAACGGAAACTCGCACCATGCACGCGCTTGAAGAGTACGGCATCATGCAGGTGAAACTGTATGAAGATATCGCCCGCTTCGGCCATATCGCCACCACTTACGCCTATCCGGTGAAGGTCAATGACCGCTACGTCATGGACCCGTCGCCCATCCCGAAATTCGACAATCCAAAGATGGACATGATGCCGGCCCTGCAACTGTTTGGCGCTGGCCGCGAAAAGCGTATCTATGCCGTTCCACCTTACACCCGCGTGGAAAGCCTCGATTTCGACGATCACCCGTTTACCGTGCAGAGCTGGGATGAGCCTTGTGCCATCTGCGGCTCAACCCACAGCTATCTCGATGAAGTGGTGCTCGATGACACCGGCAAACGCATGTTTGTCTGCTCCGACACCGACTACTGCCGCCAACAGAGCGAGGCCCTCAGCAAATGACGCAACCGCTGCTTTCAGTCAACAACCTGACCCATCTCTACGCGCCGGGCAAGGGCTTCAGCGATGTCTCTTTTGACCTGTGGCCAGGCGAAGTGCTGGGCATCGTCGGCGAGTCCGGTTCCGGCAAAACCACGCTGCTGAAATCGATCTCTTCACGGCTGACGCCGCAGAGCGGTGAGATTTTGTATCAGAACCGTTCGCTGTACGGCATGAACGAGGCCGACCGTCGCCGTCTGCTGCGCACCGAATGGGGCGTGGTGCATCAGCATCCGCTGGATGGCCTGCGCCGTCAGGTCTCCGCAGGCGGCAATATCGGCGAACGCCTGATGGCCACCGGCGCGCGTCACTACGGCGACATCCGCGCCACCGCTCAGCGCTGGCTGGAGGAGGTAGAGATCCCTGCCTCGCGTATCGACGATCTGCCCACCACCTTTTCTGGCGGCATGCAGCAGCGCCTTCAGATTGCCCGCAACCTCGTCACCCATCCCAAACTGGTGTTTATGGACGAACCTACCGGCGGGCTGGACGTTTCCGTACAGGCCAAACTGCTGGACCTGCTGCGCGGCCTTGTGGTGGAACTGGATCTGGCGGTAGTTATTGTCACCCACGATTTGGGCGTCGCGCGCCTGCTGGCCGACCGTTTGCTGGTGATGAAGCAAGGTCAGGTGGTGGAAAGTGGGTTAACCGACCGCGTGCTCGACGATCCGCATCATCCATATACCCAGTTGCTGGTGTCGTCGGTGTTGCAGAACTGATTTTTTGTTGTGCCGGATGGCGGCTATGCCTTATCCGGCCTACGGAACGGCATCGCTTGTGCCGGATGGCGGCTACGCCTTATCGGGCCTACGGAGCGGCATCGCTTGTGCCGGATGGCGGCTACGCCTTATCGGGCCTACGGAGCGGCATCGCTTGTGCCGGATGGCGGCTATGCCTTATCCGGCCTACGGAGCGGCATCGCTTGTGCCGGATGGCGGCTA
>NZ_JAOWHW010000141.1:0-4689 GCF_030332425.1 Citrobacter sp. Cpo142 | reverse complement strand
GCCTTATCCGGCCTACGGAGCGGCATCGCTTGTGCCGGATGGCGGCTACGCCTTATCCGGCCTACGGAGCGGCATCGCTTGTGCCGGATGGCGGCTATGCCTTATCCGGCCTACGGAGCGGCATTAGTTGTAGGCCTGATAAGCGAAGCGCCATCAGGCAATAGAACGCACAAATGTCTAAAGAGGCTAAAAATGAACGCGATCCGCGTTGAAAATGTCAGTAAAACCTTTGTCCTGCATCAGCAAAACGGCGTGCGTCTGCCGGTACTGCAAAACGCCACTCTGGACGTTAAAAACGGCGAATGCGTGGTGCTGCACGGTCACTCGGGCAGCGGCAAATCCACATTGCTACGTTCGCTGTACGCCAACTACCTGCCGGATGAAGGACGCATCCACATCCGCCACAGCGATGAATGGGTCGATCTGGTGCAGGCCCCGGCGCGCAAAGTACTGGAGGTTCGCCGTTCAACCATCGGCTGGGTGAGCCAGTTCCTGCGCGTGATCCCAAGGATTTCCGCGCTGGATGTGGTGATGCAACCGCTGCTGGATCTGGGGGTCTCCCGTGAGGAGTGTGCAGCCAAAGCAGCTAACCTGCTTACCCGCCTGAACGTGCCGGAGCGGTTGTGGCACCTGGCGCCGTCGACCTTTTCCGGCGGCGAACAGCAGCGCGTCAACATCGCTCGCGGGTTTATCGTCGATTACCCAATTCTGCTACTTGATGAGCCTACCGCCTCGCTGGACGCCAAAAATAGCGCCGCCGTCGTCGCATTAATTGAAGAGGCGAAAGCCCGCGGCGCAGCAATTGTCGGCATTTTTCACGATCAAACCGTGCGCGACCGCGTCGCGGATCGTCTGCATCTGATGGGAACAACAGCATGATTATCAATAATGTAAAGCTGGTGCTGGAAGATGAAGTGGTGCAAGGATCGCTGGAAATCGAGGGCGGGGTCATTCGCACCTTTGCAGAAAGTCCGAGCAGCCTACCTGAGGCGCTGGACGGCGAAGGCGGCTGGCTGCTACCAGGGCTTATCGAGCTGCATACCGATAATCTCGACAAATTTTTCACCCCGCGCCCAAAGGTAGACTGGCCTGCCCACTCGGCGATGAGCAGCCACGACGCGCTAATGGTCGCCAGCGGCATTACCACCGTACTGGACGCGGTGGCAATTGGCGATGTGCGCGACGGCGGCGACCGTCTGGAAAATCTGGAGAAGATGATCAATGCGGTCGAAGAGACGCAAAAGCGCGGGGTCAATCGCGCCGAGCATCGCCTGCACCTGCGCTGTGAGCTGCCGCATCACACTACCCTGCCGCTGTTTGAAAAACTGGTCAGCCGCGAGCCGGTAACGCTGGTGTCGCTGATGGATCACTCGCCAGGCCAGCGTCAGTTCGCCAATCGCGAGAAGTACCGCGAGTATTATCAAGGCAAGTATTCGCTCACCGACGAGCAGATGGCCTGCTATGAAGAAGAACAGTTAGCGCTGGCGGCGCGTTGGTCACAGCCTAATCGCACGGCGATTGCCCAGATGTGTCGTGAGCGCCAGATTGCGCTGGCGAGCCATGATGATGCCACCCATGATCATGTGCTGGAATCGCACCAGCTTGGCAGCGTGATCGCCGAATTTCCTACCACCTTCGAAGCGGCTGAAGCCTCGCGCCAGCATGGTATGAACGTGCTGATGGGCGCGCCCAACATCGTGCGCGGCGGTTCTCACTCCGGCAACGTAGCGGCGCATAAGCTGGCTGAGCTGGGGCTTTTGGATATTCTCTCCTCCGACTACTATCCCGCCAGCCTGCTCGATGCGGCGTTTCGCGTAGCGGACGACGACGCCAACCGTTTTACGCTGCCACAGGCCATTCGTCTGGTGACCCGCAATCCGGCACGGGCATTAAATCTCGACGATCGTGGCGTTGTTGCCGAAGGCAAACGCGCGGATCTGGTGCTGGCGCACCGCAAAGGCGGCAACATCCATATCGATCACGTCTGGCGTCAGGGCAAAAGGGTATTCTGACTATGGGTAAACTGATCTGGCTGATGGGGCCATCCGGCTCCGGTAAGGACAGTCTGCTGGCCGAACTCCGCCAGCAGGAACCGGCGCAACTGCTGGTAGCGCACCGTTACATCACCCGCGCCGCCAACGCCGGGAATGAAAATCATATTGCGCTGAGCGAACAAGAATTTTTTACCCGCGCCGGGCAGAACCTGCTGGCGCTGAGCTGGCACGCCAATGGCTTCTACTACGGCGTTGGCGTGGAGATTGACCTCTGGCTACACGCCGGTTTTGATGTGGTGGTCAACGGCTCGCGTGCACATCTGCCCCAGGCGCAGGCCCGTTACGGCACATCTTTACTCCCCATTTGCTTACAGGTTTCTCCGGCAATTTTACGCCAGCGCTTGCAGGCTCGTGGACGGGAGAGCGAAACGGAAATCGCCGCCCGTCTTGAGCGCGCAGCCCGCTACGCCCCGTATGACTGCCACGTCCTGAACAACGATGGAAGTTTGCTACAGTCTGTCGATACACTACTCACACTGATGGGACGCAAGGAGAAGAAACATGTCTGTCTGTGAATTACGCCGCGCCACGCTATACGATACCGATGCGGTTTACGCGCTTGTCTGTGAGTTGAAGCAGGGCCAATTCGATCTGCAGGCCTTTAGCGCTGGCTACGCCGCAAATCTGCAAGATCCCAATATGCACTACCAGCTGGCGCTGCTCGACGGACAGGTCGTCGGCTTGATCGGCCTGCACCTGCAGTTTCATCTGCACCACGCCAACTGGATTGGCGAGATTCAGGAACTGGTGGTGATGCCACAGGCACGAGGGTTAAGGGTCGGCAGTCAGTTACTGGCCTGGGCCGAAGCCACCGCGCGCGAAGCGGGCGCAGAAGTCACCGAACTTTCCACCAGCACCCAACGCCTTGACGCACACCGTTTTTACCAGCGTGAAGGCTATACCATGAGCCATTTTCGCTTCACCAAACCGTTGTAGGGGGAGCCATGAGTCTGACCATTACGCTGACGGGAACGGGCGGCGCACAGCTGGTGCCGACATTTGGCTGCGACTGTGCGGCCTGCCAACGAGCACGCTCACAGGCGCAATACCGTCGACGCCCTTGTAGCGGGGTGGTCAAGTTCAATAATGCGGTGACGCTGCTGGACGCGGGGATCCCGCATCTGATGGACGACTGGCCGGCGGGCAGCTTCCAGCAGTTTCTGCTGACCCATTATCATATGGATCATGTACAGGGATTGTTTCCGCTACGTTGGGGCGTGGGGACGACCATCCCGGTGTACGGTCCGCCGGATGAACAGGGTTGCGACGATCTGTTTAAGCATCCGGGCATCCTCGATTTTAGCCATACCGTGGCACCGTTTGTGGTGTTTAATCTGCAAGGATTGCAGGTAACGCCGCTACCGCTCAACCATTCAAAGCTGACGTTTGGTTATCTGCTGGAGACCGCACATAGCCGCGTGGCGTGGCTCTCCGATACCGCCGGGCTTCCCGACAAGACGTTGAAGTTTCTCCATAATAACCAGCCTCAGGTGATTATCATCGACTGCAGCCATGCCCCGCGCGCTGAGCCACCGCGCAATCATTGTGATTTAAACACCGTTATCGCATTGAACGACGTCATCCGCTGCCCACGAGTGATCCTGACGCACATCAGCCACCAGTTCGACCTGTGGATGATGGAAAATCCGCTGCCGGCAGGGTTTGAAGCCGGGTATGACGGAATGGAGATTGTGCTGGATTAAGGAAATTTGCCGGATGCGATGAAAACATCTTATCCGGCCTACAAACAGATGATTAAGCGACTTTTTTTGCGCCGACATCTCGCTGCGCAATAAAATCTTTAACTGAAACAATCCGGTTCAGTTCTTCTTGCGCCCGCATGTCATTTTCAACTTCCCACAGGTCAACCGCCGCCTGTAGGTTACGCCAGAAATCAACGGAGGTATCGAACGCTTTTGCCAAACGAAACGCCATATCCGTTGTTAATTTGCGATTATTGTTGACCAGTGCGCTCACTGTATTGCGGTGAACATGCAGAATTTCAGCCAGATCGTTGATTTTCAGATCAAGCGGTTCCAGGTATTCATATTGCAGGATATCACCCACAGTCGTTGGTTTTCTGGATGCCTGTTTCATATCGTTACCTTACGTTTTCTCTAATAGATGTGTGGATCTAAGTACACATCTTCGGCCTTACCATTAATCCATTTAAATATTAATCGGTACTGCTTGTTTACTCTGATTGAAGAATATTCCTGTAATTTTCCGGTTAACTCTTCATATCTGTTACCGGGTGGCGAGCGCAAATCCCGATGCGAAACAGCCGCATTAATGATATCCAGCTTTCGGTAATGACTCCAACTTATTGATAGTGTTTTATGTTCAGATAATGCCCGATGACTTTGTCATGCAGCTCCACCGATTTTGAGAACGACAGCGACTTCCGTCCCAGCCGTGCCAGGTGCTGCCTCAGATTCAGGTTATGCCGCTCAATTCGCTGCGTATATCGCTTGCTGATTACGTGCAGCTTTCCCTTCAGGCGGGATTCATACAGCGGCCAGCCATCCGTCATCCATATCACCACGTCAAAGGGTGACAGCAGGCTCATAAGACGCCCCAGCGTCGCCATAGTGCGTTCACCGAATACGTGCGCAACAACCGTCTTCCGGAGCCT
>NZ_JAOWHW010000140.1:0-85651 GCF_030332425.1 Citrobacter sp. Cpo142 | reverse complement strand
GACAACTGATGGAGATGGAAGCCACGGGAGCACCTCAAAAACACCATCGTACACTAAATCAGTAAGTTGGCACCATTACCCCATTTCGTAGCTTACGGAACCGCCAACGCCGTCGCCGTTAGAACGGGTTGGGCTGCTAGAGCGTTCGTTTTTACCCAGGTACTGTACAGCGAAGTTCAGGCCTTCAACCAGACCGAAGAAGTTAGAGTTACGGTAGGTTGCGAGACCGCCGTTACGCTGGGAGAAGAACTGGTCAGAAGCAGCGGTATCACCACCGAATTCTGGCAGCATATCGGTGTAACCCAGAGCATCGTATACAACGCCGTAGTTACGACCGTAATCGAAGGAGCCTGCGTCACCAAATTTCAAACCAGCAAACGCCAGACGGGTTTTGTTGCCTTTCTGGGCATCGTCACCGCCTTCTGCGTTATTGCCGCTGAACTGGTATTCCCACTGGCCGTAACCGGTCAGTTGGTCGTTAATCTGAGTTTCCCCTTTGAAACCAAGACGGGCATATGTCTGATCGCCGTTAGCAGCGTAGGCGTTATCACCGTTGTGCTTGGAAAAATAATGCAGACCAACGGCTTTACCGTATACGTCTACTTTGTTGCCATCTTTGTTATAAACTTCTGCAGCGTTAGCTGCCCCGGCTACCAGCAGAGCAGGGATAACCACTGCCAGAATATTGCGCTTCATCATTATTTATTACCCTCATCGGTTTTTATATGACACCTGCCACTGCCGCCAATAAATTCCGTCAATCAAAATTTACGGAACTATTGATGAGAGTTTGGTGTCTTTATGTGTCTGACAGGCATCTTTCCATTCAAACTACCGTTTCGCTACCGTCAAAGTGCTACAAATATAAAGATTTGGTTTCAAAAAGAAAAAATGTGTAACAAAATGTTATTTTTGTGCAACTTTGTGAACAGCGTCAAACTTCGGATGCCCCTGCGCTTAAAATTCTCGTTTTTATTTCTATTTATATGATTTTCTTATGTTTAATTTTGCTAAGGTCATTTTTTCTCCGTTCTGCCGGAAAGTTCGGATTTTACAGGTAACGATTTTTGGACGTCTGGAGTGCCGTGCGAGAGGCTGAAAAATGTACTATTTAATCAGAAAATGCTAATCCACAATAAAATTGCTGATTATTTTTTGTGCAAATGTATTGCGATGAAATATTACGTAACAGGTGGAGGAGATTGAAAGGTTGTGTTTAACGTGAGATGGGTATCCAGATAACACGAAAAGGGTATAAAAAAGGCCAGCAATGCTGGCCTTCAAAACAATAACGCACGTTTAGAAGGTGGCGTTACGTGGAGTACGCGGGAACGGAATAACATCACGGACGTTCTGTACGCCGGTGACGTAAGCGATCAGACGCTCGAAGCCCAATCCGAAGCCGGAATGCGGAACGGTACCGTAGCGACGCAGGTCGCGATACCACCAGTAATCCTCTTTGTTCAGACCCATTTCCAGCATACGGGCATCCAGCACGTCCAGGCGCTCTTCACGCTGAGAACCACCGATGATTTCACCGATTCCCGGGGCCAGTACGTCCATTGCAGCAACGGTTTTACCGTCTTCGTTAAGGCGCATATAAAACGCTTTGATATCTTTCGGGTAGTTTTTCACTACCACCGGCGCTTTAAAGTGCTCTTCAGCAAGGTAACGTTCATGCTCAGAAGACAGATCCACACCCCAGTAAACTGGGTTTTCGAACTGTTTACCGCATTTTTCCAGAATGCTTACCGCGTCGGTGTAATCCACCTGCGCGAAGTCAGCGTCAATGAAACGTTCCAGGCGTGAAATCGCGTCCTTGTCGACACGTTCAGCGAAGAATTTCATATCATCCGCACGCTCTGCGAGTACGGCTTTAAACGCGTACTTCAGCATCGCTTCAGCCAGGCCTGCAACATCGTTCAGGTCAGCAAAAGCCACTTCTGGTTCCAGCATCCAGAACTCTGCCAGGTGACGACTGGTGTTAGAGTTTTCTGCACGGAACGTCGGGCCAAAAGTATAAATTTTAGACAGGGCGCAGGCGTAGGTTTCACCGTTCAGCTGACCGGAAACGGTCAGGAAGGCCTCTTTACCAAAGAAGTCTTTGTCGAAATCGACTTTACCCTGATCGTTACGCGGCAGGTTTTCCAGATCCAGCGTAGAAACACGGAACATTTCACCGGCACCTTCCGTATCGGAAGCGGTGATCAACGGAGTCGATACCCAAAAGAAACCCTGCTCGTGGAAGAAACGATGCAGAGCCTGCGCCAGCGTATGACGTACACGCGCTACCGCACCAATCATGTTGGTACGCGGACGCATGTGCGCCACTTCACGCAGATACTCAATGCTGTGACGCTTAGCTGCCATTGGGTAAGTGTCAGGATCTTCAACCCAGCCCGTTACTTCAACCTCAGTGGCCTGAATTTCAAAGCTCTGTCCTTGTCCAGGAGACGCAACGACTTTACCCGTTACGATAACTGAACAACCCGTCGTCAGGCGCAGTACGTCCTGATTGTAATTGGGCAGAGAATTATTGATGACGGCCTGTACAGGATCAAAGCAGGAACCGTCATAAACGGCGAGGAAGGAGATGCCAGCTTTTGAATCTCGGCGGGTACGCACCCATCCGCGCACGGTGACTTCGCTGTCAACGGCTACGCGGCCCTGGAGTACGTCGGCTACAGGCACAACGCTCATAATATTCTCTCTGTTAATAGTCGGATATATAAACACATGTCCACCCGTAATGGGGGGATACCTATGTTACCTGGCATCTGCAATCAGACAAGCAGAATTCGTAGCTGGAGTGAAAGATTTCGGAAATAAACGCGAAAAAGGGAGCCAAAATGGCTCCCTGGAAGGCTTAACTGGCTTTTTTGATATGCGGGAGATCGAAGGCTTTGCGCAGTGCACGAACAAATGCTTTATCGTGGCAGATGGTTTTACCCGGGCTGTCAGATAACTTCGCCACCGGTTTGCCGTTACATTCCACCAGCTTGATCACAATATTGAGTGGCTTAACCTGCGGAATGTCGCATGTTAGCCGTGTCCCAATACCAAAACTCAACTGTACGCGGGAAGAGAAGTGGCGGTAGAGTTCAATCGCTTTTTTCAGATCGAGATTATCTGAGAAGACCAGCGTTTTGCTCAGCGGATCAATCCCCAGTTTTTCATAATGGGCGATGGCTTTTTCACCCCATTCCACCGGATCGCCTGAGTCATGGCGTAGACCCTGATAGCGGGTAGCAAACTCAACGCCAAAGTCGCGTAAAAATGCGTCCATGGTGATGCAATCGGTTAATGCAATGCCGAGTTGATCAGGGTATTCATTTAACCAGGCAGCCAGGGCTACGCGCTGGCTGGTGGCAAGTTCTGGACTGATTTGCTGATGAGCCTGGAACCACTCATGCGCCTGCGTACCCATTGGGGTTAATGACAGGCGGCGGGCCAGATCGTAGTTACTGGTGCCAACAAACCAGGGCTCTTGCTGCAGGCGTTTAACGATAGCCTGCTGTACTTCGCGCGAAAAACGACGACGCGTACCGAAATCCATCAAATGGAAGCGGGACATATCGACATCTTTCGTTAAAGCAGAGAATTCTACTAGTTTGCTTTCCAGCTCATCGAGTGCCTGCGGGACGCCTGATTCAGGTGAACGGTAACGGTGTACCAGTTCGCTAATCACCGCTAACAGCGGGACTTCCCACATGATCACTTCACGCCACGGACCGGTTAAGCGGATGTTTAGCTTGCCGTTATCATTGGTGACGCAAACCTGTTCCGGGTTATAGCGGAAATCACGTAACCAGGTAAGGTAATCAGCTTTAAAGAAAGGCAGGCCGGAGAGCCACTGGTACTCATCCTCCTGCAGTCGCAGGTGCTGCATAGCATTCACCTGCTCACGAATAGAATCGGCATAAATACCGAGCAGGTCATCGCCACGGCAACGAAATTCAGCCGCTACTTGTACATCGTAGTAGTGGTGAAAAACGGCTTGCTGCATATGCAACTTATAAGCGTCTGTATCCAGCAGCGAGTGCAGAACAGGAGAAGCGAATTGTGTCATAGGTGCGCAGTAGCATCCTCTCACGGGAGCGTTTAGTACAATAAACAACTAAGAAAACCGCTGGAGTATACCCTGTTTAGCGATTTATTGAACCCCGATCACACCATAAGCTCTCTTTCTGGTCGAGGGCAATTCGTGCCACGTGTTATGAAAATGTAGCAAAAAGGGTGTTTGTGCCTGAAAAGATGAACATTCTGCGTAGCGCGATTTACGCAACAGGAATAGACTGAAGCCGAGACTCTATTAAAGATGCTAAAGGTTTTTTTATGACACAACAGCCACAAGCCAAATACCGTCACGACTATCGTGCGCCGGATTACCAGATTACTGATATTGACTTGACCTTTGACCTGGATGCTGAAAAAACCGTGGTCACCGCAGTGAGCCAGGCTGTCCGTCATGGCGCGTCCGATGTGCCCCTGCGCCTGAATGGCGAAGATCTGACCCTGGTGTCGATCCACGTGAACGACGAGCCGTGGACAGAGTATAAAGAAGAAGAGGGCGCTCTGGTCATTAGTCAGTTGCCGGAACGTTTTACGCTGCGTATCGTGAATGAAATTAGCCCGGCGGCCAATACCGCGCTGGAAGGGCTGTACAAGTCTGGCGACGCGCTGTGCACCCAGTGTGAAGCGGAAGGTTTCCGCCATATTACCTGGTATCTCGACAGGCCTGATGTCCTGGCGCGTTTTACCACCAAAATTATCGCCGATAAAACCCAATATCCGTTCCTGCTCTCCAACGGTAACCGTGTGGCGCAGGGCGAACTGGAAAATGGTCGTCACTGGGTACAGTGGCAGGATCCGTTCCCGAAACCGTGCTATTTGTTTGCGCTGGTGGCCGGTGATTTTGACGTCCTGCGCGATACTTTTACTACCCGTTCCGGGCGTGAAGTGGCGCTGGAACTTTACGTCGATCGCGGTAATCTGGATCGCGCGCCGTGGGCGATGACCTCGCTGAAAAACTCCATGAAATGGGATGAAGAGCGCTTTGGCCTCGAGTATGACCTCGACATCTATATGATTGTCGCCGTGGATTTCTTCAATATGGGCGCGATGGAGAATAAAGGTCTGAACATCTTTAACTCCAAATATGTGCTGGCACGTACCGATACCGCCACCGACAAAGACTACCTCGATATTGAGCGCGTTATCGGTCATGAGTATTTTCACAACTGGACCGGCAACCGTGTGACCTGCCGTGACTGGTTCCAGTTGAGCCTGAAAGAAGGCTTAACCGTGTTCCGCGATCAAGAGTTCAGTTCTGATCTCGGCTCACGCGCGGTAAACCGCATCAGCAATGTGCGCACCATGCGTGGTCTGCAGTTTGCTGAAGATGCCAGCCCGATGGCGCATCCTATCCGTCCGGATATGGTCATTGAAATGAACAACTTCTATACCCTGACCGTGTATGAAAAGGGCGCTGAAGTGATTCGTATGATCCACACCCTGCTCGGTGAGGCTAACTTCCAGAAAGGGATGCAACTGTACTTTGAGCGTCATGACGGCAGTGCTGCAACCTGTGATGATTTCGTGCAGGCGATGGAAGATGCTTCTAACGTTGATCTCTCCCATTTCCGCCGCTGGTACAGTCAGTCCGGTACGCCGATTCTGACCGTGCGTGATGACTACAATCCGTCAACTGAGCAGTATACGCTGACGATCAGCCAGCGCACGCCGGCCACGCCGGATCAGGCCGAAAAACAGCCGCTGCATATTCCTTTCGCCCTCGAGTTGTATGACAACGAAGGGAAAGTGATCCCGCTACAAAAAGGCGGGCACCCGGTGAATTCTGTACTCAACGTCACCCAGGCAGAGCAGACGTTTGTCTTTGATAACGTCTACTTCCAGCCGGTTCCGGCGCTGCTGTGCGAATTCTCCGCGCCGGTAAAACTGGAATACAAATGGAGCGATCAGCAGCTGACCTTCCTGATGCGTCATGCGCGTAACGATTTCTCTCGTTGGGACGCGGCGCAAAGCCTGCTGGCGACCTATATTAAGCTTAACGTTGCCCGTCATCAGCAGGGACAACCGCTGTCGCTGCCGGTACACGTGGCTGATGCATTCCGCGCAATTTTACTGGATGAGAAAATCGATCCGGCGCTGGCGGCAGAGATCCTGACGCTGCCTTCAGTAAATGAAATAGCTGAACTGTTCGACATCATCGATCCGGTGGCGATAACCGAAGTACGCGAAGCATTAACCCGCACGCTGGCCGCCGAACTGGCAGATGAATTCCTCGCCATCTATAACGCTAATCATCTTGATGAGTACCGCGTTGAGCATGCCGATATTGGCAAGCGTACGCTGCGTAACGCCTGCCTGCGTTTCCTGGCCTTTGGCGAAACCCATCTGGCTGACACGCTGGTAAGCAAGCAGTATCGTGAAGCGAACAATATGACCGATGCGCTGGCGGCGCTATCCGCGGCAGTAGCGGCGCAGCTGCCATGTCGCGACGCGCTGATGCAAGAGTATGATGATAAGTGGCATCATGACGGTCTGGTGATGGACAAATGGTTTATCCTGCAATCCACCAGCCCGGCGAAAAACGTGCTGGAAACCGTACGCGGCCTGCTGAAGCATCGCTCTTTCAGTATGAGTAACCCGAACCGAATCCGTTCGCTGATCGGTGCCTTTGCAGGTAGCAACCCGGCGGCATTCCATGCGGAAGATGGTAGTGGATATCAGTTCCTGGTCGACATGTTGACTGAGCTTAATAGTCGTAACCCGCAGGTGGCGTCACGTCTGATTGAGCCGCTGATTCGCTTAAAACGTTATGATGCAAAACGTCAGGCGAAAATGCGTGCGGCGCTGGAACAGCTGAAAGGTCTGGAGAATCTCTCAGGCGATCTGTTCGAGAAGATCTCTAAAGCGTTAGCCTGATAATATTGCCGGATGGGTCCGGCCTACCCTTCACGCGTAGGCCGGATAAGCGGTAGCGCCATCCGGCATTTTTAACCCTGCTTGCGTAACTGAACTTCATTGTCGCCACGCTGCATAACCCGGTTCAACACTTCCGCTTCCAGATCGGCTAACCGTACCGATCCCAAATGGTGGGGGCGCTGAATATCCACCGTAAGATCCAGTCCGATTTTTCCGTCCTCAATCAGCAACACGCGATCGGCCATTGCCACCGCTTCACTGACGTCATGAGTGACCAGCAGTACGGTAAAGCCGTGCTCTTGCCATAAAGAGACGATCAGATCCTGCATTTCAAGGCGGGTTAGGGCATCCAGAGCGCCGAGGGGTTCATCCAGCAGCAGCAAACCGGGGCGATGAATTAATGCCCGTGCCAGGGCTACACGCTGTTTTTGTCCACCGGATAGCGCAGCCGGCCATTCGTGAGCACGACTCTCCAGCCCAACGGCGGCCAGCGCATCTCGGGCCGCATCGCGCCACTGACCTTTCAGACCCAGGCCCACATTATCGATAACCGTCTTCCATGGCAGCAGACGCGCATCCTGGAACATCATACGCGTATCATCCTGAATTTCCGCCAGTGGGGTGGTTCCGGCAAGTAATGCGCCTGAGGTCGGCGATTCCAGCCCTGCCAGCAGACGCAGCAACGTGCTTTTACCACCACCGCTGCGGCCAACTACGGCAACAAACTGTCCGGCCGGAATATGCAAATCTAACTGATTGAGCACCGTATTGGCGGCGTATTGTTTTGTCACGGCGCTCAGCAATAGCGGCGTACCCTGGTTCAAGCGAGCGGTATTCATACGGTAGCCTCCTTTACATGGTAAGCCGGGTGCCAGCGTAGCCAGACTCGCTCCAGCAATTGGGCGCTGACGTCGGCAAGTTTGCCGAGCAAGGCGTAGAGAATAATGGCCACCACGACCACATCGGTTTGCAGAAATTCGCGGGCGTTCATCGCCAGGTAACCAATACCAGCATTGGCAGAAATGGTTTCTGCCACAATCAGCGTCAGCCACATCAGACCGAGAGCAAAACGTACGCCGACCATAATCGAGGGCAGGGCGCCGGGCAGGATGACATGAACAAACAGTGAAAAGCCGGATAATCCATAGCTGCGCGACATCTCTACCAGTCCACGATCGATATTACGGATCCCATGCCAGGTGTTGATGTAAATCGGGAACAGCGTGCCCAACGCAACGAGAAAGATCTTGGCGGATTCATCAATGCCGAACCACAGAATCACCAGCGGGATCAGCGCCAGATGCGGTACGTTACGCAGCATCTGCACTGAGGTATCCAGCAGACGTTCTCCCCAACGCGAAAGACCGCTGATAAGTCCCAGTGTCAGGCCAATCGATCCACCGATGGAGAATCCGATTAGCGCGCGCCAGGAACTGATGGCCAGATGCTGCCAAAGCTCGCCGCTGGCGGAAAGCGTCCAGAAGGCTTCGATAACACCCTCCGGAGAGGGCAGGATGCGAGTGGACAGCCAGCCCATTGAAGATGCGAGCTGCCAGAGCGCCACCAGACCTACCGGTAAAAACCAGGGCGCGAGGCGTAATAACCATCTGTTTTTCGGCGTTGCCATTAGCCGCTCCTTAGCTTTGCGCGACTTTGCGCGGGATAAATTCGTTTGCCACCGCTTCACCTTGTTGTTGCAGGTATTGCGGCTGCGGAATTTCCGGTATAGCAACATCCAGATGCGGGAACAGCAGCTCGCCAACCTTGTATGCCTCTTCCAAATGTGGGTATCCGGACAACACAAAGCTGTCGATTCCCAGCGCGGCATACTCGTTGATACGCGCCGCGACAGTCGGACCATCTCCGACCAGCGCGGTACCCGCGCCACCGCGTACCAGTCCAACGCCTGCCCACAGGTTCGGACTAATTTCCAATTTGTCGCGTTTACCATTGTGCAGTGCAGCCATTCGCTGCTGACCAACCGAATCCGTTCTTGAGAAGGCGTCCTGGGCTTTGGCAATGGTGTCGTCATCCAGGTGGGCTATCAGACGATCCGCTGCCTGCCACGTCTCGTGGGTTGTCTCCCGTACGATCACATGCAGACGAATACCAAAGCGGATCTTGCGCCCGAGCGCCGCTGCTTTGGCCCGCACCTGTTCAATCTTCGCTTTCACCTGTTCCGGCGGCTCGCCCCAGGTCAGATAGAGATCAACCTGCTCGGCAGCAAGGTCTTGTGCGACATCAGACGAGCCGCCGAAATAAAGCGGTGGCCGGGGTTGTTGTACGGGAGGGAAAAGCAGCTTCGCGCCGCGGACATGAATATGTTTGCCGTTGAAATCCACCGTTTCACCTTGCAGCAAGCGCCGCCAGACCTGAGTAAATTCAGCAGAGGCTTCATATCGTTCTGTGTGATCGAGGAACACGCCGTCACCTGCCAGCTCCTGTGGATCGCTGCCGGTCACCAGGTTAAATAACGCCCGGCCATTTGAGAGTCTGTCGAGCGTCGCAGCCTGACGTGCGGCAACCGTTGGCGAGGTGACGCTTGGGCGCAGCGCGACCAGAAACTTTAATCTCTGGGTGACCGGGATCATCGAAGCGGCGACCAGCCAGGCATCTTCGCAAGAGCGACCGGTTGGGATCAGGACGCCGGTAAATCCAAGACGATCGGCCGTTTGCGCGATTAGTTGCAGATAACTGTGATCGACCGGGCGCGAACCTTCTTCCGTTCCAAGATAATGACCGTCACCGTGGGTGGGTAAAAACCAGAACATATTCAGACTCATAATTTTTCTCCTGCCTGCTGGGTGGGTTGCCAGATACGCTGGCGAATATCGATTTTTTTCGGCACCAAACGGTTGTCATAAAACAGATCGGCGGTTTGTTGTTGCAGGGCAGCAACGGAGGCGTTGACTGGCACAATGGTGGTTGGCGGACGGTGATCCAGATAAGACGCAATCACCGGTTCGGGCAGCCCCATGGTTTTGGCCAGCAGGGTAATGCTTTGCTGGCGCTGGTTGAGCGTTAACGCATCGGCCTGGCTAAAGGTATCCAGTACGCCAAGTACAAAAGCGCTATTTTTCTCGGCATAAGGACGGGCGGCGAGATAAAACGAACCGGTTTGCTTGAGGTCTGAGCCGTCCTTCAGTACGCGTACATCACCTTGCAGTAACGCGGCGGAATAATAGGGATCCCAGATAGCCCACGCATCAACGTTCCCTTGCTGAAAGGCCGCTCGCGCATCGGCGGGAGTCAGATACGTCGGTTGAATATCGGTAAATTTCAGTCCGGCCTGTTGCAGCGCCCGGAGCAGTAAATTGTGGGCGCTGGAGCCTTTCTGGAAGGCGACTTTATGTCCTTTAAGCTGCGCGACGCTCTGAATTGGGCTATTTTTTGGCACCAGAATCACTTCGGCTTTCGGTTTGGGCGGCTCGACGCCCACGTAAACCAGATCGGCCCCGGCTGCCTGGGCGAAAATCGGCGGAATGTCACCGGTACTGCCGAGATCGATACTGCCGATATTGAGTGCTTCCAGCATTTGCGGTCCAGCCGGGAATTCGACCCACGAGATTTTAGTCTGCGGATAGCGTTTCTCGAGCAGCTGATGGCTTTTGGCCAGCACCATACTGACGCTTCCTTTCTGGTAACCAATACGCAGAGCATCGGGGGCCGATTCTGCGGCATGCCCCAGAGTTGACAGCGACAACACCCCGGTCAGTGCCAGCCATGACGTGTGACGCCTGAGAAGATCAAGCATGAGCGGCACCTCGCAGGGTGTTCAGTTGAGGAAGTTGGACATCGCGACGATGCAACGCCAGCCAGAAGGTATCGAGCGCACTGTCCAGACGCTGCTGAAGGTTGGGCGTAAACTGAGGTTTATGTTGATAATCAATTACCTGTGAATCATCAGCAAACACACCGTGCAGGATCTCCTGGGCCTTTAATGCGCTCAGTACCGGTTTCAGCGCGTAATCGACGGCAAGTAAATGCGCCACGCTGCCGCCGGTCGCCAGCGGCAAAACCACTTTCCCTTCCAGCGCCCGCTCGGGGAGTAGATCGAGCAGGGTTTTCAGGGCGCCAGAGTAAGCGGCTTTATAGACCGGGGTTGCGACAATCAGCCCGTCAGCATCCTGCAGTTGTTCGATAAATGTGTTCAGCGCTGGACTGTCGAAACGAGCATAGATCAGATCTTCCGGGGCAAAATTGTGCAGGTTCCAGTGAAAGACTTCGACATCCTGACCGTGCAGTTTTTCTCGGGCATATTCCAGTAACGCGCTGGAGCGAGAGGGAAAGCGTGGGCTTCCCGCCAAAGTGATGACGCGCATATTTTCAATCTCCCCTTATAACCAATTGTTTGCTTTTAATTAACATTGATAACAATTCGTGCAGTCTGGCAGAGAGATTTTGTTTATCGAAATGATTTATACGGGATAGAAAAGTTGGAAATTGAATAAAAAGGCAGAGGTGAGGAAAACGATTGCTATTTATTGCCGCAGGTCAATTCCCTTTTTGCTCGCGATAGCACATAATACGCCCCCGGTTTGCACACCGGGAATCCAGGAGAGTTCATGTACTACCCCTTCGTTCGTAAAGCCCTTTTTCAGCTCGATCCAGAGCGCGCTCATGAATTGACATTCCAGCAATTACGTCGCATTACCGGCACACCGCTTGAAGCGCTTGTGCGCCAGAAAGTACCGGCAAAACCGGTTACCTGTATGGGGTTGACGTTTAAAAATCCGCTCGGACTTGCTGCCGGACTGGATAAAGACGGGGAGTGCATTGATGCGCTCGGCGCGATGGGATTTGGTTCCATTGAGATTGGTACCGTGACGCCACGCCCTCAGCCGGGTAACGATAAACCGCGTCTGTTCCGTCTGGTCGATGCAGAAGGTCTGATCAACCGCATGGGGTTTAATAACCACGGGGTTGATAACCTGGTTGAGAACGTTAAAAAATCGCATTTTGACGGTATTCTGGGTATTAATATTGGTAAGAACAAAGATACCCCAGTAGAGAACGGCAAAGATGACTATCTGATTTGTATGGAAAAAGTCTATGCTTATGCTGGTTATATCGCGATTAATATATCTTCACCGAATACGCCGGGATTACGTACGCTGCAATACGGCGAAGCGCTGGACGATCTCCTGACGGCAATTAAAAATAAGCAAAACGATCTGCAAGCGATCCACCATAAATATGTTCCGGTGGCGGTAAAGATCGCGCCGGATCTTTCTGTGGAAGAACTGATCCAGGTCGCCGATAGTTTAGTTCGTCATAATATTGATGGCGTAATTGCGACTAACACCACCCTCGATCGTTCTCTTGTTCAGGGAATGAAAAATTGCGATCAAATGGGTGGTCTGAGCGGTCGACCGTTACAATTAAAAAGTACAGAAATTATTCGCCAGTTGTCTCAGGAATTAAAAGGTCAGCTGCCGATTATTGGCGTTGGTGGTATCGACTCGGTGATTGCTGCACGTGAGAAAATAGCTGCTGGTGCAACCCTCGTACAGATTTATTCGGGCTTTATTTTTAAAGGTCCGCCGTTGATAAAAGAAATCGTCAGCAATATCTGAATGCTACCTTAATCACAAACCAGGGCTTTATTTCTGGCCCTGGTTGTTTTATATTCCTTTACTGTTGCTTATTTAAACATTCTGAGCTTTTATTATTAGGGCAATAAACGAAGCGGCAAAAGGATACTGTCGTAACGGTGATGATTAAGGAAAGGAGAGAAACTGATGCGAATTAAACCCGACGATAACTGGCGCTGGTATTATGATGAAGAGCACGATCGTATGATGCTCGATTTAGCCAATGGCATGTTATTCCGTTCGCGTTTTGCTCGTAAAATGCTCACTCCTGATGCATTTTCTCCGTCTGGTTTTTGTGTTGATGACGCCGCGCTTTATTTTTCCTTTGAAGAAAAATGTCGCTACCTGGATTTAGCCAAAGAACAAAAAGCGGAACTGGTGCTTAATGCGCTGGTGGCGATTCGTTATCTCAAACCGCAAATGCCAAAAAGCTGGCACTTTGTCGCACACGGTATTAACTGGTCGCCGGTCGTGGGTGACGCAGCCTGTGTTGATTTAAGCGATACCGATGAACAGGTAAACCTGTTAGTGGTTGAGCCGGGTGAAAACGCCGCGCTTTGCCTGCTTGCGCAACCTGGCGTGGTTATCGCCGGGCGTACGATGCAGCTTGGCGATGCGATTAAAATAATGAATGACAGACTGAAACCGCAGGCCGTTGTTGACAGTTTCAGCCTTGAACAGGCGGTTTAGCTCTCCAGCCTGATTGCCGTTTTGGGAACACAGCTACAGCACAGAATCGTTCCGTCGTCCCCCATCGCTGATTTCTTCAACGGGCTAACTTCGCCTTCTACCAGTCGAATTCGACAGCATCCGCAAATGCCTGCCCGGCATGAATAGGGAACCCGGATACCCTGGTTCTCCAACTGCTCAAGCAATACCTGCTGATTATTTCCGCGAAAGGTCTGTCCCTGCCAGTCAATAAGCACCGTGGCATCAGGTTGTTGTTCGGGTGTAGTTTCGTCTGATTCAGCCGCGCCGTACGCTCTGGCGGGGCCGGTTGCCAAAATTTCTACCTCATCGCCGACGCGAATAACGCCACTGTTACGCGCGATAAGATTCTGACCGAAATCGACATCGCCGTTATCTACCGCAGTACGGAAGGTTTGCAATGTGGCAAGCGGTTCACCGGATGGATGTTTCTGGCCTTTTTCCGGGCTAACTGTCGTGAAAATACAGCGGCTACAGGGTTTTGCTACATCAAAAATGACGTCGCCAATACGAATCACTTTCCAGGTATCTTCTTCCCAGGCACCTGCTCCCGAAACCACTATATTGGGGCGAAACTGTTCCATTTTGACGCTTGCCGGACAGCGCTGTTGCAGATCGCGCAGGGATGCTTCGTTGGCCAGCAGATAGGGATAACCATCAGCGAAGGATAAAGGAACATCAACATGGCGTTTTACACGGCGCGTCAGCTGCGGGCCGACCCAGCGTAACTGCACTTCACGGGAGAAAAAGCCGCTAAGCCACTGGTTGATAGCCGCTGGCGCAACACGCGCGGTAAAATGGTTTCCCCATACTTCTGTTGGTGCACCCTGAGGAGCGAAATCGGCAAATCGTACGAGCGCACTGCTGCCGTCTGGCGCCGTAAGATGCAGCCCATCGTGGAATGGGGAAGGCGTAAAACGGACCATTTGTGGGAACTGGCGGGCGGTTATGAATGTTCCGTCAGGTTCAGTGATCATAAATATGCGATCAAAGGCGAGACCGCTAATATCTGCCAGGGCATGCGTAAGCCCAATGCCGCGCATTGATTTAACCGGATGAATATAAAGTCGGGTTAACGTGACCACTGTACAGCCCCTCGAATGAAAATAAGCCTTCAACTTTATGACATACAGCCCATATTAGCTATAATGCGCAGCAATTTTCTCGGAGTAAAAGTGACATTATGAATTCTCTGTTTGCCAGTACGGCCCGCGGGCTGGAAGAGCTGTTAAAAACTGAACTGGAAAACCTCGGCGCGCTGGAGTGTCAGGTCGTTCAGGGTGGGGTCCATTTTAAGGGCGACACGCGGCTTGTTTACCAGAGCCTGATGTGGAGCCGCCTGGCCTCGCGCATTATCCTGCCGATGGGAGAGTGCAAGGTCTACAGCGATCTTGATCTGTACCTCGGCGTTCAGGCAATCGACTGGACAGAGATATTTAACCCTGGTGCTACGTTTGCCGTCCATTTTAGCGGACTGAACGAGACCATTCGTAACAGCCAGTACGGCGCGCTGAAGGTCAAGGATGCGATTGTCGATGCCTTTACCCGCAAAAATATGCCGCGTCCGAATGTGGATCGTGAATCTCCGGATCTGCGCATCAACGTCTGGTTGAACAAAGATACTGCCAGCATTGCGCTCGATCTGAGCGGTGACGGTTTGCATCAGCGTGGCTATCGCGATCGCGCGGGTCAGGCGCCGATTAAAGAAACGCTGGCCGCGGCAATTGTTATGCGTTCTGGCTGGCAGCCGGGCACACCGTTACTCGATCCAATGTGCGGCTCCGGCACGCTGCTGATTGAAGCGGCAATGTGGGCGACCGATCGCGCGCCGGGTCTGCACCGTGGGTACTGGGGTTTCAGCGGTTGGGCGCAGCACGACGAAGCCGTCTGGCAAGAAGTTAAAGCCGAAGCGCAGGTGCGTGCGCGTAAGGGACTGGCTGACTATACCTCGCATTTTTATGGATCCGACAGCGATGCGCGCGTGATTGAAAAAGCGCGTAGTAACGCACGCCGCGCCGGTATCGCCGATCTGATGACGTTTGACGTTAAAGATGTCGCTAAACTGAGCAATCCGCTGCCGAAAGGACCGTATGGGACGGTTATCAGTAATCCGCCTTATGGTGAACGTCTGGATAGCGAACCGGCGCTGATTGCCCTGCACAGCCTGCTGGGCCGTACGATGAAAAACCAGTTTGGCGGCTGGAATTTGTCGCTGTTCAGCGCCTCGCCGGATCTGCTTAGCAGTCTGCAATTACGTGCCGACAAGCAGTTCAAAGCGAAAAACGGCCCGCTGGATTGTGTGCAGAAGAATTATCACGTTGCAGAGACCACTGCGGACAGCAAGCCTGCCACGGTAGCGGAAGATTATGCCAACCGCCTGCGCAAGAATATTAAGAAGCTGGAAAAATGGGCGCGTCAGGAAGGAATTGAATGTTATCGCCTGTATGACGCTGACCTGCCGGAATACAACGTTGCAGTAGATCGTTACGGTGAGTGGGTCGTGGTTCAGGAATATGCCCCGCCGAAGACGGTTGATGCGCAAAAAGCGCGCCAACGCCTGTTTGACATTATTGCCGCAACGCTGTCAGTACTGGAAATCGCGCCCAATAAACTGGTGCTGAAAACCCGTGAACGCCAGAAAGGCAAGAATCAGTATCAGAAGATGAATGAGAAGGGTGAATTCATTGAGGTAAGCGAGTACAACGCTCGCCTGTGGGTGAACCTGACTGACTACCTTGATACGGGTTTATTCCTCGATCACCGTATTGCGCGCCGTATGTTGGGGCAGATGAGTAAAGGTAAGGACTTCCTTAACCTGTTTTCCTACACCGGCAGCGCCAGCGTACATGCAGGATTGGGCGGTGCGCGTAGCACCACGACGGTCGATATGTCGCGTACCTATCTGGAATGGGCGGAACGTAACCTGCGTCTGAACGGCCTGAGCGGTCGCGCTCACCGTTTAATTCAGGCCGATTGCCTGGGCTGGTTGCGTGATGCCAATGAACAGTTTGATCTGATTTTCATCGATCCGCCGACGTTCTCTAACTCAAAACGTATGGAAGACTCGTTTGATGTGCAGCGCGATCATCTGGCGCTGATGAAAGATCTGAAACGTCTGCTGCGTAAAGACGGCACGATCATGTTCTCCAACAACAAGCGTGGGTTCCGTATGGATCTCGACGGTCTGGCTGAACTGGGATTGAAAGCACAAGAAATTACCCAAAAAACGCTTTCTCAGGACTTTGCCCGTAACCGTCAGATCCACAATTGCTGGCTGATTACCGCAGCCTGAAAGGATAAATAAATGTCATTAATCAGTATGCATGGTGCATGGCTGTCGTTCAGCGATGCGCCACTTCTTGATAATGCAGAACTGCATATCGAAGATAACGAACGCGTCTGTCTGGTTGGCCGTAACGGCGCAGGTAAATCGACGCTGATGAAGATCCTGAACCGTGAACAAGGTCTTGACGACGGACGTATTATTTATGAGCAGGATCTGGTTGTGGCGCGTCTGCAACAGGATCCGCCGCGTAATGTTGAGGGCAGCGTCTATGATTTCGTTGCCGAGGGTATCGAAGAACAGGCCGAATATCTGAAGCGTTATCACGATATTTCGCGTCTGGTGATGACTGATCCGAGCGACAGAAATCTGAATGAGATGGCGCGGGTTCAGGAAATGCTCGATCACCACAATCTGTGGCAGCTCGAAAGCCGTATTAATGAAGTGCTGGAGCAGTTGGGGCTGGATCCAAACTCCGCACTTTCTTCGCTTTCTGGCGGTTGGCTGCGTAAAGCAGCGCTGGGCCGCGCGTTAGTGAGCAATCCGCGTATACTGCTGCTGGATGAACCAACGAACCACCTGGATATTGAAACTATCGACTGGCTGGAAGGGTTCCTGAAGTCTTTCAATGGGACAATCATCTTCATTTCCCACGACCGTTCATTTATACGCAATATGGCGACACGTATCGTCGACCTCGATCGTGGCAAGCTGGTGACTTATCCGGGGAATTACGATCAGTATCTGCTGGAGAAAGAAGAAGCTCTGCGCGTAGAAGAGTTACAAAATGCAGAGTTTGACCGCAAGCTGGCGCAGGAAGAGGTCTGGATCCGTCAGGGGATCAAAGCGCGCCGTACCCGCAACGAAGGCCGCGTGCGCGCACTGAAAGCCATGCGTCGCGAGCGTGGCGAACGCCGCGAAGTGATGGGCACGGCGAAGATGCAGGTCGAAGAGGCGAGCCGTTCAGGCAAGATTGTTTTCGAAATGGAGAACGTGGATTACCAGGTTGATGGAAAGCAGCTGGTAAAAGATTTCTCCGCACAGGTACAACGTAGCGACAAAATTGCGCTAATCGGACCGAACGGCTGCGGCAAAACAACGCTGCTGAAGCTGATGCTAGGCCAGCTTCAGGCTGACAGTGGACGCATTCACGTCGGCACCAAGCTGGAAGTGGCTTATTTCGATCAGCACCGCGCCGAACTGGATCCAGATAAAACCGTGATGGACAACCTGGCTGAAGGTAAGCAAGAGGTGATGGTTAACGGTAAACCTCGCCATGTGCTGGGTTACCTGCAGGATTTCCTGTTCCATCCGAAACGCGCGATGACACCAGTGCGTGCGCTTTCTGGTGGGGAACGAAATCGCCTGTTGTTGGCGCGTCTTTTTCTGAAACCCAGCAATCTTTTGATTCTCGATGAACCAACGAACGATCTTGACGTCGAAACGCTGGAACTGCTTGAAGAACTAATTGATAGCTATCAGGGGACTGTACTGCTGGTAAGCCACGACCGTCAGTTTGTGGATAATACTGTAACTGAATGCTGGATCTTCGAAGGCGGCGGTAAAATTGGTCGTTATGTCGGTGGTTATCATGATGCGCGCAGCCAGCAATCTCAGTATGTGGCGTTTAAACAACCGGTCACGAAAAAAACAGAGGAAGCCGTTGCTCCTAAAGCAGAAATTGTCAAACGTGGCACGAGCAAACTAAGCTATAAACTGCAGCGCGAACTCGAGCAACTCCCCGCGCAGCTTGAAGAACTGGAAGCTAAACTGGAAAGGCTACAAGCGCAGGTTGCTGACGCCGCTTTTTTCAGTCAGCCACATGAGCAAACACAACAGGTATTAGCTAGTCTGAACGAAGCGGAACAAGAACTTGAGCAAGCCTTTGAGCGCTGGGAGTATCTTGAGTCTTTGAAGAACGGCGCATAATTTAAAGGAGCACATATGTGCGAACATCACCATGCCGCGAAGCATATTTTGTGCTCGCAGTGTGACATGCTGGTGGCGTTACCTCGCCTTGAGCATGGTCAGAAAGCGGCATGTCCACGATGTGGCACTACGTTAACGGTGGAGTGGGACGCGCCGCGGCAGCGTCCTACCGCCTATGTTTTAGCAGCATTATTCATGCTGCTTCTGTCAAACCTCTTCCCCTTTGTGAATATGAACGTTGCAGGGGTGAGCAGCGAAGTCACGTTGCTGGAGATCCCCAGCGTTCTCTTTTCTGAAGACTACGCCAGTCTCGGCACCTTCTTTTTATTATTCGTGCAGTTGGTCCCCGCGTTTTGCCTGCTGACTATCCTGCTGCTGGTGAATCGGGTGCAGATGCCCGCAAGACTTAAGGCGGGTCTTGCACGCGTCCTGTTCCAGTTAAAAAGCTGGGGGATGGCGGAAATCTTCCTCGCCGGCGTGCTGGTCAGCTTCGTTAAGCTCATGGCTTACGGCGATATCGGCGTGGGCAGCAGCTTTATTCCGTGGTGCTTCTTTTGCGTTTTGCAACTGCGCGCATTCCAGTGCGTTGACCGTCGCTGGCTGTGGGATGATATTGCGCCAATGCCAGTGATTAAGCAGGAGTTAAAACCTGGTGTGCCCGGCATTCGACAGGGACTGCGTTCCTGCTCTTGCTGCACTGCGATACTTCCCGCTAATGAACGGGTGTGCCCGCGCTGCCAGACGAAAGGCTATGTGCGGCGTAAAAACAGTCTGCAATGGACGTTGGCATTACTGTTTACGTCAATCATGCTTTATCTTCCTGCCAATATTTTGCCGATTATGATTACCGATCTGCTCGGGTCAAAGCTGCCATCAACGATACTTGAGGGGGTGGTTTTAATCTGGAGCGAAGGCTCTTATCCGGTGGCTGCGGTTATTTTTATCGCCAGTATTATGGTGCCGACGTTGAAAATGATCGCCATTGCCTGGCTATGCTGGGATGCCAAAGGGCATGGCAAACGCGACAGCGAACGTATGCACCTGATTTATGAAGTTGTGGAATTTGTCGGTCGCTGGTCAATGATCGACGTCTTTGTGATTGCGGTACTCTCTGCGCTGGTGCGCATGGGAGGGTTAATGAACATTTATCCTGCAATGGGTGCTTTGATGTTTGCTTTAGTCGTCATTATGACAATGTTTTCTGCGATGACATTTGATCCGCGTCTGTCGTGGGACCGTGAACCAGAACCAGGCCATGAGGAGTCCTGACAGCATGGAATCTAAAAGTGGGGAAGCCAAAGTGCAAAAGGTAAAAAACTGGTCGCCCGTATGGATATTCCCTATCGTCACTGCACTCATTGGCGCGTGGGTACTGTTTTATCACTACAGTCATCAGGGGCCACAGGTCACGCTTATTACCACCAATGCCGAAGGTATTGAAGGGGGCAAAACGACGATTAAAAGCCGCAGCGTGGATGTCGGTATCGTCGAGAGCGCAACCCTGACTGATGATTTGACCCATGTGGAGATTAAAGCGCGTCTTAACTCCGGAATGGAAAAGCTGCTGCATAAAGATTCTGTCTTTTGGGTGGTGAAGCCGCAGGTTGGACGTGAAGGTATCAGTGGACTCGGCACGCTATTGTCCGGGGCTTATATTGAACTGCAGCCTGGCAATAAAGGCAGTAGGCTGGAAAATTACCAACTGCTGGATTCACCGCCGCTGGCCCCGCCAGATGCAAAAGGGATCCGTGTGATTCTGGACAGCAAAAAAGCCGGTCAGTTGAGTCCAGGCGATCCGGTACTTTTCCGCGGCTATCGTGTAGGTTCGGTTGAAACCAGCACATTTGATGCCCAAAAGCGTACCATCAGCTATCAGCTTTTCATCAATGCGCCTAACGATCGTCTGGTGACCAGTAATGTGCGTTTCTGGAAAGACAGCGGGATCGCCGTTGATCTTACCTCGGCAGGTATGCGCGTGGAAATGGGATCGCTCTCCACGCTGTTTGGCGGAGGCGTAAGTTTTGATGTGCCAGAAGGTTTAGAGCAGGGCGAGCCGGTCGCACAACAATCAGCGTTTAATCTCTATGACGATCAAAAAAGTATTCAGGATTCACTGTATACCGATCATATTGATTACCTGATGTTCTTTAAAGATTCGATTCGTGGCCTGCAGCCTGGTGCGCCGCTGGAATTCCGTGGCATCCGCTTGGGTACGGTGAGTAAAGTACCTTTCTTCTCACCGAATATGCGTCAGGTATTTAACAATGATTACCGCATTCCGGTGCTGGTACGTATTGAACCAGAACGTCTGAAGGCGCAACTGGGAGAGGATACCGATGTTGGCGCTCATTTGGAGCAACTGCTTAAACGCGGATTACGAGGATCGCTCAAAACCGGGAACCTGGTAACCGGCGCGCTGTATGTCGATCTCGACTTCTACCCGAAAGAGCCGCCGATTACTGGTGTGCGCGAATTTAATGGTTATCAAATTATTCCGACCGTGAGCGGTGGTCTGGCGCAGATCCAACAGCGTCTGATGGAAGCGTTGGATAAGATTAACAATCTGCCGCTGAACCCGATGATTGAGCAGGCAACTAATACGCTGTCGGAAAGCCAGCGCACAATGAAACATCTGCAAACCACGCTGGATAACATGAACAAGATCACGTCCAGTCAGTCGATGCAGGATCTGCCGGCGGATATGCAGAACACGCTGCGTGAACTAAATCGTAGTATGCAGGGCTTCCAGCCTGGTTCCGCGGCCTACAACAAGATGGTGGCGGATATGCAGCGTCTTGATCAGGTACTGCGTGAACTGCAACCGGTACTGAAAACGCTGAACGATAAGAGTAATGCGCTGGTATTTGAAGCGAAGGACAAAAAAGATCCAGAGCCGAAGAGGGCGAAACAATGAAAAAGTGGCTAGTGGTGATGATGGCGGTCTGGCTGACGTCATGCAGCTCCAGCGGAGAAAATAAAAGCTATTACCAGCTCCCTATCGCACAAGGCGGTGTGCAGAGCTCTGCCAATCAGGGAAACCGTCTGCTGTGGGTTGAACAGATTGCGGTACCTGATTATCTGGCCGGTAATGGGGTGGTTTACCAGACCAGCGATGTGCAATATGTGATAGCCAATAATAATCTCTGGGCCAGCCCATTAGATCAGCAATTGCGCAATACGCTGGTTGCGAACCTCAGTATGCAGTTGCCTGGCTGGGTTGTCGCTTCACAGCCGCTGGGAAGCACTCAGGACACGCTGAACGTTACCGTAACCGGCTTCCACGGTCGGTACGATGGTAAGGTTATCGTGAGCGGTGAATGGTTGCTGAATCATCAGGGACAACTGATCAAACGTCCATTCCACATCGAAGCTGTACAGACTAAAGACGGCTACGATGAGATGGTGAAGGTTCTTGCCAATGCCTGGAGTCAGGAAGCAATGGCCATTGCTCAAGAGCTGAAACGCATCCCTTAAGCTTAAATAATTGTAAATTATACCGCCCCTGGTTCATTGCCCGGGGCGGTTTTTTTTATTTTTTTAGCCGTGGAGATAGCTGTTCTGACTGACTATTTTTGTACAAATGATTTAGCGAGTAGCTCACAAATATGACACTGGCGTGAATTTTGCGCATTGACGAGCCTGATGTTTAGGGGTATTCGTTTAGTGTGATTGCACACTTAGTAATCACTGTTTTCTTTTCCACCAGACCCAAAAATGAGGGAAACGAGGCATGAAGAGACAAAAACGAGATCGCCTGGAACGGGCACATCAACGTGGATATCAGGCCGGCATTGCCGGACGCTCAAAAGAAATGTGTCCCTATCAGACGCTGAATCAGAGGTCATACTGGCTGGGAGGCTGGCGAGAAGCCATGGGGGATAGGGTTTTAATGGCCTGATTCTGTCTCTTTAGATAAAAGAAACCTCCGCAGAGCGGAGGTTTCGCCTTTTTGCACACCTGAAAAAACGGGGAAACGTTAATGTCTGGCTGCTTCGCAGTTCTGGATTAGAACGCGGAAGTGTCCTGGAACAGACCCACTTTCAGATCGTTTGCGGTATAGATCAGACGACCATCAACCAGCACTTCACCATCTGCCAGGCCCATGATCAGGCGACGGTTAACGATGCGTTTGAAGTGAATGCGGTAAGTGACTTTCTTCGCGGTCGGCAGAACCTGGCCGGTGAATTTAACTTCGCCTACGCCCAGCGCACGGCCTTTACCTTCGCCGCCCAGCCAGCCGAGATAGAATCCAACCAGTTGCCACATGGCGTCGAGACCCAGACAGCCCGGCATCACCGGATCGCCGATAAAGTGACAACCGAAGAACCACAGGTCCGGGTTGATATCCAGTTCAGCTTCAACATAACCTTTGTCAAAGTTGCCACCGGTTTCGGTCATCTTGATGACACGGTCCATCATCAGCATGCTTGGTGCTGGCAGTTGTGGCCCTTTAGCGCCAAACAGCTCACCGCGACCAGAGGCAAGAAGGTCTTCTTTCGTATAGGATTCGCGTTTATCTACCATGTTCTCTGTAAGCCTTATTTTATTGAAGCACGCAGGATAGCTAACACGTGTACGCTGAACAAGTCCGATCAGTTCGGAATAATCCAGTTCAGCCAACGTAGCGGCCATGGGAAACGGTGACGACCTTCCTGTTGCGTTGCCGTGGCAATACGCTCCTGAATGGTTTGCATCAGCGTTGTCTGGCCTTCGCCATCCCACACCAGATTTAACAACAGTGGCAGCGCATCAGTCACGTCGTCCACCGCCCAGATAGTGAATTTTTCTTCTTCTATGGCCTGTAGCAGCGCAGGCTGCAGGCTGAGGTGTCTGACGTTAGCCGAAGGAATGATAACGCCCTGTGTGCCTGTCAGTTCGCGCTGCTGGCAGATGGCGAAGAAACCTTCAATTTTCTCATTCAGACCACCGACAGGTTGTGCCCGACCAAACTGATCGACAGAACCTGTAATGGCGATACTTTGATTAACAGGAACGTCGGCGAGGGCGCTAATCAATGCGCACAGTTCTGCCATAGACGCGCTGTCACCGTCCACTTCGCTGTAAGATTGCTCAAAGGTCAGTGAGGCAGAGAAGGGGATTTGTTGCTCAAGCTGGAGTTCCGACATCAGGAACGCCTGCATAATCATCATACCCTTGGCATGAATATTTCCGCCGAGCTCGGCTTTGCGCTCAATATCCGTAAACTCGCCGTCGCCAATATGCACGACGCAACTGATACGAGAAGGCTCGCCAAATGCGCGTGGGTGGCCTGGAAACTCAATTACCGACAAGGCGTTGATCTGGCCAATACGCTCGCCTTCTGTCTCGATAAGGATCTGCTCTTGCAGAATTTCATCCTGCATGCGTTCAGCCAGGAATCCCTCACGCCATTCGCGCTGAGCCAGCATCAGGCTGAACTGCTCAGCGTTGCAGGTTTCGCCCTCGCATAACGGAGCCACCTCTTTGAACTGTCGGGTGATCCACAGCGGGTTAAGCGGCAATGTATCCTGTTCACCGGTATAGCGAACGGCTTCACGGATCAGAACCTGCCAGGCATCAGGAGCGGGGTAGGGCAAATTATTGCGTATGGCGGTATGCGTGACCCACTGACACCATTGCGTCATGGTTTCGGCATCCACTATCTGCAGATTATCTTCAAACTCGCTGTAAATGGCCTGCTCAGCCAGCTCTGGTTCCATGTCCTGGAAATCCGCCAGCGATTCACGCTCACCCACCAAAATAACTTTCAGTTTAAGCGGCATAGGGGGAACGGAGACAGGCAGCGGGCGAGACTCATCAAAAGCTACCCAATCAAAACGTTCGTGGCTGACAATGGCTTTCAGGCGCATCCACAACAGAGGTTGGGCCAACAGCGTGCGCAATGAGATAACCAGCACACCTCCATTGGCCTGATGTACCAGACCTGGCTGCAGCGTAATTTCGCCATTGAACTGACGCAGGCAGCCAAACAGTTGTTCGGCTTCGGCCCAGTCAGCGCTGACCACCTGCGTCAACGTCGCAAAATTGTCTTCCGCTTTCTCAGCTGTACGATAACGAATATTGTGACCGGAGATGTCGTAATGACCGCCAGTCAGGCTTCCTGCATCCGTGTGCAAGGGACGTGCAGCCTTTGCAATAAGGTTGAGATACTCAAGCTCTTCCGGTGCTTTCACCAACATGAACGAGGATGTTGTCCAGTGCTGAAGAAGCTGCTCTAGCGCGAATTGTAAACGTGGCTGAGTATCACTAAGTAAGGTGTCGGCGTCGTCAGTGACGTGCGGCTGTGCAAATACTTCCTGATAACTGTCGGTATCAGGAACCAGATCACGCCATGCAAGTTTCGTAATGGTCAAAGTTGATGTTTTTTAGTCTGTTGTAAAAAACGAGATTATACCGTAACCCTCACCACTAAACACCTGGAAAGCGCCGCGAAACGGTTGTGATGACGCGCGGCAGTTCACAGGCTGGATATTCTTTTCTTCAGATGCCGAAAAAGCTGATATTCTGATAAGAGTTACACGGTAACATTGAGATCGCAATGAAATATCAACAACTTGAAAACCTTGAAAGCGGCTGGAAATGGAAGTATCTGGTGAAGAAGCATCGTGAGGGGGAATTAATCACCCGTTACGTCGAGGCCAGCGCTGCCAAAGAAGCCGTTGATTTATTGCTAACCCTCGAGAATGAACCGGTTCGGGTTAATGCCTGGATTGAAGAACACATGAATTCTGCGCTGCTTAATCGTATGAAACAAACCATACGTGCGAGGCGCAAGCGGCACTTTAATGCTGAGCATCAGCATACCCGGAAGAAATCCATCGATCTGGAGTTCATGGTCTGGCAGCGTCTGGCTGGTCTTGCGCAGCGGCGCGGAAAAACGCTTTCTGAAACTATTGTGCAGCTAATTGAAGACGCAGAGCATAAAGAGAAGTACGCGAACAAAATGTCGACATTGAAACAGGATTTACAGGCGTTGCTGGGAAAAGAGTAGCGGTCGGCTGGTTTAACACGTGGCTTACTTTGGATGAAAAAAGATGAAAAAAAACCCCGCATGGCGGGGTTTTTTATAAGACGATAACTTAAGCCTGAGGCTGAGTTACAACGTCTTTGATGCCTTTAACTTCGATCTCAACACGACGATCCGGAGCCAGGCAGTCGATCAGTGCAGCGCGAGCTTTCACGTTGTCACAGGTGTTGCCAGTAACTGGGTTGGATTCACCCATGCCACGTGCAGAGATTTTGTCAGAAGGAATACCTTTAGAGATCAGGTAATCAACAACGGACTGAGCACGTTTCTCGGACAGCGCCTGGTTGTAAGCGTCAGAACCGATGCGGTCAGTGAAGCCCAGAACCACTACGGAACCGTCTTTCGGATCCAGGTTGCTCAGCTGGCTGTACATCTGGTCCAGAGCCTGCTGGCCTTCTGGTTTCAGAGTTGCTTTGTTGAAGTTGAACAGAACGTCAGACTTCAGAGTGAAGTGCTTGGTCTGTACTTCTGGAGCCGGAGCCGGAGCAACAACTACTGGAGCTGCTTCTTCCTGCTGGCCGAAACGGTAAGAAACACCAACGCTCAACAGACCGTTATCTGGACGACCGCCAACGGTGTTCGCGTCACCGATGTTGTTGGTCCACTGGTATTCCAGACGGGTAGCGATTTCAGGAGTAATTGCATACTCTACGCCACCAGCGAATACTGGGGATACACCAGTGTCGTGGTCTTTGAAGCCAGTGTTGTTTTTAGCGTCTGCACGCCAAACCATACCACCCAGACGGGTATAAACGTCCAGATCGTCAGTGATTGGGTAACCCAGTTTAGCGGTCAGCTGAACGCCCTGAGCTTTGAAAGCGCCATTCTGCTCGCTGCCTTTGTATGGCATACGGCCTAACCAGTCGTAACCCATTTCAAAACCAACGTACGGGTTAACCTGGTAACCACCGAACGCACCGGCACCCAGTTGGCTTTCGTGGGTCCGGTTGTTGCCAATATCATGGAACTGAGACCAGCCCAGTTTAGCACCAGTATACCAGGTGTTATCTTTCGGAGCGGCCTGCGCCACGGTAGCGAAACCAGCCAGTGCCACTGCAATTGCGATAGCTGTCTTTTTCATTTTTTGCGCCTCGTTATCATCCAAAATTCGCCATGAATATCTCCGAAGAGAGATAACACGGTTAAATCCTTCACCCGGGGACCAGTTCAATAGTTACTCTACCGATATCTGCGGCTTACGCCGAGCACCCCTGGCGATGTAAAGTCTACAACGTAGTTGAAAACTTACAAGTGTGAAGTCCGTCAGGCATATGAAAAAAAAAGGCTTGTATACACAATATTTAACATTTATAGCTGAATAAATGTACTGAGGATATCCTGAAAACCGCTTCTGACAAGCGTTCAGACGAAAAACACATTACAGCTCAAAGACAAATTGAGAGATGAAAAAAAATTCCAGGATAAATCCTAATTTTACTCAATGATACAAATTCGAGTGAATTTTTAGCCCGGAATGCTGTCTCCCCGCAAGTGTCTGGGCGCGAACCGGACGCATGATAAAACCCATCGCATTACCTTCATCAGCCGCTTTGACCAGTTCGGCATGTTCATCTTCCGTTAATTCTTCCGCCAGCCAGCCAATGACAACACTGTAATTACCCGTGCGTAGCGCACGAATCATTGATTCCAGCGTATTGCAGGGGGAGAGCTGACTAATTTGCATGACTTTCGTCAATGGAAGTCCAGCTGACTGCACCCACTCCCGACTTAATTTTTGCTGAGGCGTCAGCCACAGCTGCCAGCGTGATTGTTGCCCTAACTGTTGCAGCAGGGGAAGCAGCAGCAGTTGTGTCATCATGGGCTGGTCCTCGCGATAGACAACTTCACTGATAAGCCCAGCGGTTGCGTTCTCTGATGAAACGCGCGCAATGTTGCTTGATGTGGAAGAGAACGACGATGAACGATTTGCATAGCCTGAAGTGTACATAATCAATCCAGCCCTGTGAGTTACTGTATGGATATACAGTAACCCTGCCATCAACAAAGATCAACCTTATTTTCGGAAACAGGTTCGCAATTTTTAGTCGTCGTCACGGGAAAAATAAAATTCATCTTGCCCCATACGCATAAGTTGCCTATTTTCGTCATTAACGGATCCGCTACTGAAAATCATTTGCTTACGTTATGATTTAAAAAGGATTTTTATGAAAGAGCTTTCTTATGCAAGGATCTATAAATCGCAGGAATATCTGGCTTCTCTGGGGACAATTCACTATCGCTCACTGTTTGGTGGCTACAGTCTGACGGTTGGCGATACGGTCTTTGCCATGGTCGCTAATGGTGAGCTGTATCTTCGCGCCTGTGAGCAGAGCGCCCAGTATTGTGTACAAAATTCTCCTGTCTGGCTGACATTTATTAAGCGCGGACGTCCTCTTGTACTTAATTATTACCAGGTGAACGATGCCCTGTGGCAAAACCAGCAGCAGCTGGTGTCGTTATCGCGATATTCGTTGGATGCTGCGGTTAAGGAGAAACAAAGTCGCTTTGCCCAGCATCGTCTGCGGGAATTGCCGAATATGACGTTTCATCTGGAGACTCTGCTGAATGAAGCTGGAATTAAAGATGAGGGGACCATGCGATCGTTGGGAGCACAAATGTGCTGGCTGAAACTTCGGCAAAATAACCCGGCTCTGACGGTAAAAGTACTCTATGCCCTTGAAGGCGCGGTAGGGGGGATACATGAAGCCGCGCTCCCGGCGACGCGTCGCCAGGAGCTGGTTGAGTGGGTAAGTTCTCTTACGCCGGAACCGGGGTATTAGACGGCAGCACGTCAATTTGCTGCTGTAATCGCCGGATCTCCGGGAGCAGAGCGATCAATAGCCCAACTTGCTGAACGACCAGCGGCTCTTTGCTGTCCGGGCGGGGTTCCAGGTGCTGAATTCGCTGCTTCAGCCCTTCTAACGCCTGGTATACACGCTGCTCGTCAGCGGGTTGATGGTGAAGGGCATCATCAACATAGCAAACAGCGTCATCCAGCAATGCCAAAACGTCTGGATTGGTCAACTGTTCGCGATGTGCGCCTAGCGCAGAAATATAGCTGGTAAACGTATGGTTGAGACACAGTAAACGGAACGCCGTTTCGCGGGTTTGGGCCGTGACATCCGGCTCGCTCGACATGTTTGATACCACGGAGGCGAGTTCAGCATCACGATTATGCGCATCACGGCGAGCGATACGGTAGGCCAGACGATTATCACGACCCTGATGATATTGTTCGAGAATTGCATCAAGGTAGCGGCAGTTAGCGTCAGTCGCCCGTTCAATTACCCGTGGTAGGTTACGAAAACGCCAGTCTGGCCAGATGAAACTGACAGCAGCCCAGGCGATAGCACAGCCAATTAGCGTATCGATGACACGCGGCAGCGCAACCTCAAAACCTTCGCCGAGCAGGTTAAAGCACAGTAACACCAGCAGCGTGATAAACATGGTGGCATGCGCATACTGGACGTTGCGAAAGGCAAAAAACAGTACGCCAGTGATCACCAGGAGTATCAGTTGCCCCTCGAGAGAGGGCACAAACCACAGGATCGGTAAACCAATGGCAATCCCAACCAACGTGCCGATAATCCTGAGCGCCAGGCGATGTCGGGTGGCGTTGTAGTTTGGCTGACAGACAAACAGGCTGGTCAGCAAGATCCAGTATCCGTGATTCATGCCGGTTATCTGGATAATGGCATAACCAACACAGAGTACTAACGACATGCGAACGGCATGGCGAAACAGAGCAGACTCAGGGGTGAAATTACGGCTCAGACGTAACCAGATATCACTGAATCCATGGGGACTGTCATCGGCAAGCTGATTTTCAGACTCATTGCGCGAGAGTACCTGAGCCTGTTCGGATTCGATGGTAGCAAGCTGCGCGTCGATTGCCCGTAGGTTTGACAGTAAAAAACCCAGCGTATTGAGCAGGTCGGCAGGTTCACCACTGGCGCGCATGCGCTCAAGTGCAGCATCTATATGGGTGAAGGCTCGCTCAAAGTGCGGATCGTGCTGGTAAGGCGTGCGCAATAAAATACAGCGAGATAATTGTGAACAGGCTTGCCCTTGCATCGACATCAACCGCTGGAAACGGAACATCACATCGCTGTGACGGAAATGATCGCGTAGCGTTTGATACTGAATATGTGAGGAGCTTGCGCGTTCATGAATATCCTGCGCCACAAAATAGTAATGTAGCGTGCGACGTGTTCCCCGTTGTCCACGGTCACCGCGCAGGCGGGTCAGCAGCGACACTTTAGTCTGATTCAGCGTTGCCATCAGTTGGCCATTCGCGAGAGCTAAATCATACAACGGTGCCTGGCTTTCATCTTCTATGTCGGGGTCAAAAAGACGCGATTTCAGTTCCAGGTAGTGCGCTAACTGTTCGTAGCTGCGTGCCAGATTGTCCTGTAAGGGGCGGATGGGGAACAGAAGATGTCCGGTGAGCGTCAGCAGGTTATACCAGATAGCACCAGCGAGCAGCAGGATTGGTTGTTGATACCACTGATCGTAAAGCGAGGTGCCCAGCATCGTGTAAATGGCGATCAGCAATGCACCAAAAGCAATAGTTGCATAGCGCTGGCCTAATCCCCCCAGCAGAATAAAGCCGCTGGTGGAAAGCGTTAACCCAATAGCAAACAGCCATGGCCATGGGAAGAGCAGTTCAACGGAGGCTGAGGCAATAAAAAAGCACACCAGTGTGATGATTAAATTGCGCAGTCGGCCTGCGAGACGATCGTCCAGATCGGTAAGTGCGGCAGCGACCATGCCCAGCGTGAGCGGGATGGTCAGCTTGACGTCACCCAGCCACCAGGGCAGCGCTGTTGTGCCGCATAGCGCGATAAAAATCCGCACGTAGTACAGCCATGTGCTGTTCCAGGTATAGCGTTTGAGCAGAGGACTTAACATAAAGGCCATCGGTCCTGATTATTCAAAACGACGACGCGCATTGGCTTCACGCGCTGCACGGGCAACTTCTACTGAAACCACCCGGCGACCCACCGGCCAGAGCGCAATGGCAGCGATTTTAAAGTTTGCAATGCCAACCGGAATACCAATAATCGTTATGCACTGGGCAATACCAGAGATAATGTGCATCAGGCACAACCACCAGCCGAAGAAAATCAGCCAGAAAATATTGAGCACGGTGCCGCCGGTATTTAACAGGACGCTTTTACCTGCCGGATTCAGTTCATCGACATGAATCGCTTCGTTACCATAGGGAAACAGCGAAAGTCGGGTTATCTCCCAGCATGAACGGGTCAAGGGTAAAGTAAAAATAAGCACGACACTGACCAGCGTTGCCAGTAACCAGGCAAGGGTGGTGGCGACCCCCCCAAGCACAAAATTTAAAATATTCAGAACAGTACGCATAAACCCTCGGTTAACTCTGGTTTTCTGTGAATTCGGCAATTGTAACGTTTTTTTGGGCTGGAGCACGTTTTCTCTGGCGGTTACACTGATAAGCAAACCTCTTCGTGTGGATCCGCTTGAGTCTTATGGAACTGAAAGCAACTTCTCTTGGAAAACGTCTGGCACAACACCCTTACGATCGGGCCGTTATTCTCAATGCCGGGATTAAAGTTTCCGGCGATCGTCACGAGTATCTTATTCCCTTCAATCAGTTACTGGCTATTCATTGCAAACGCGGCCTGGTATGGGGCGAGCTGGAGTTTGTACTCCCGGATGAGAAGGTGGTTCGTCTTCACGGTACAGAGTGGGCGGAAACCCAGCGCTTCCATCATCATTTGAATGCGCTCTGGCAACAGTGGAGCCAGGAAATGAGTGACGTTGCTGCGGGGGTTTTACAGCAGCAGTTGGATGCGATAGCGGCGCGTACTAGTGAAAGTAAGTGGCTGACGCGCGAACAAACATCAGGGCTGCAGCAGCAGATTCGCCGTGCCTTTGCCGCGTTACCGCTCCCGGTTAATCGGCTGGAGGAATTTGAAAATTGCCGGGAGGCGTTACGTCAATGCCAGGCATGGCTGAAAGACATTGAAGCCTGCCGCTTACAGCACAATCAGGCGTACACCGATGCAATGCTGGAAGAGTATGACGAGTTTTTCCAGCATGTTGAATCTTCGCCGTTGAACCCTGCTCAGGCGCGCGCGGTGGTGAACGGTGAGCAATCATTGTTGGTACTTGCAGGTGCTGGAAGCGGTAAAACATCTGTGTTGGTTGCCCGGGCGGGTTGGTTGCTTGCACGAGGAGAAGCCGCACCAGAACAGATCCTGTTGCTGGCGTTTGGACGCAAAGCAGCCCAGGAGATGGATGACCGCATTCGTGAGCGTCTGCATACGGATGAGGTCACCGCGCGGACGTTCCATGCACTGGCGTTGCACATTATTTCGCAAGGTAGCAAAAAAGTTCCAACGGTGAGCAGACTGGAAAATGATGCTATCGCGCGCAACAAACTCTTTATAACAACCTGGCGTCAGCAGTGCAGTGAGAAAAAGGCTCAGGCTAAAGGCTGGCGACAATGGTTAGAAGAAGAAATGCAGTGGTCTGTACCCGAGGGTAACTTCTGGGATGACGAAAAATTACAGCGCCGTCTGGCCTCGCGGTTGGATCGCTGGGTTAGTTTGATGCGTATGCATGGCGGAGCACAGGCGGAGATGATTGCTAATGCTCCGGAGGAGATCCGTGATCTGTTCAGTAAACGCATAAAGCTAATGGCGCCGCTGCTCAAGGCCTGGAAGAGTGCCCTGAAGGATGAGAATGCCGTCGATTTCTCCGGGTTGATCCATCAGGCTATTGTCATTCTGGAGAAGGGGCGGTTTATCAGTCCGTGGAAACATATTCTGGTCGATGAATTTCAGGATATTTCCCCTCAGCGCGCCGCCCTGTTAGCCGCCTTGCGTAAGCAAAACTCGCAGACTACGCTGTTTGCCGTGGGAGATGACTGGCAGGCCATTTACCGGTTCAGCGGAGCACAGCTTTCTCTGACAACCGCATTTCAGCAAAATTTTGGTGAGGGCGATAGCTGTAATCTGGATACGACTTACCGTTTTAATAGCCGTATTGGCGAAGTCGCAAACCAGTTTATCCAGCAAAACCCACACCAGCTCAAAAAACCGCTGAACAGTCTGGCGACCGGTGATAAAAAAGCCGTCACGTTGCTCGACGAAAGCCAGTTAGATCTGTTGCTGGATAAGCTGTCGGGTTTTGTGAAAGCCGAAGAGAGAATTCTGGTGCTGGCGCGATACCATCATCTCAAACCTGCCAGCCTGGACAAAGCGGCCACCCGCTGGCCCAAGCTGCAGCTGGATTTTATGACTATTCATGCCAGCAAAGGGCAGCAGGCGGATTACGTCATTGTTATGGGGCTTCATGAAGGGAATGACGGTTTCCCGGCTCCGGCTCGTGAGTCGATTATGGAAGAGGCGTTACTCCCGGCTGTTGAAGATTTTCCTGATGCAGAAGAGAGACGGTTGCTGTATGTGGCGCTAACGCGTGCGCGGCATCGGGTATGGCTACTGTTTAGCAAAGACGCGCCATCATGCTTTGTTGATGAGCTTAAGCAATTAGACGTTCCGGTGACCCGGAAACCCTGAAAAGCAGGCGGTAATTACCGCCTGCTTAGCGCTTATTTGAGACGTTCTGCCAGATAACGGGCGTAATCCGGGATCAAGATATCCGTTGCGTCGTTGAAGTTTGGCGACTGGATAATAAAATCAGCGGTTGACACGTTAGTGGCGACTGGAATGTTCCAGACCGTGGCCAGGCGTAGCAGGGCTTTGACATCAGGATCGTGGGGAACGGCGTTGAGCGGATCCCAGAAGAAAATCAGCACATCAATTTTCCCTTCTGAAATCAGCGCACCTACCTGCTGGTCACCCCCCATTGGGCCGCTCAGCATGGCGTTGACGTCCATTCCTGTCGCGCGTTGAATTAAGTTTCCTGTTGTTCCTGTAGCATACAGAACGTGTTTTTCCAGTAATGGCTGGTGGCGTTCAACCCAGCTCATCAACATCTTTTTGCAGTGATCGTGTGCGACCAACGCAATATGTTTCTGCGCTGGCAATGTGCGAGTCGTTAATTCCATAGTACAGCTCCCAAGTTAACCTTGTTACAGAGTACTGGAAGCACTTGACGCTGCAAGAGAAAGACAAAAAAAATGCGTATACGAACATAAATGTCACGATGGGGGTTGTTTCTCCGCCCATTGTAAGAAGTTACTTCGCGTTTGCGCGTCAGCCTGTTGAAACCAATATTTTAAGCGCTGCTCGGTCAGTGTTTGCGACTGAGGCGGCACGCGATCCAGTTCAGACACCCCGGAAAGCAGCGAACTGTCATCGGCCATCATTGTGGCAAATTGCGGTAAAGATGCATGCTTAGCCGCTTTGTTATAGCGCTCTGTTTCCATTTCATAATCTACGATTTTTGCGGTGGACGTGATTGACAGAATATCCAGCTTAACCGGTATAGGCATGGAATCCCCATCCAGCAGTTCTACGCGCGGGGCATCATCAAAATGCGTTGCATCCCGCTCGTTGCTCAGACGTGGGAGGTGGAAATTAACCTGACTGACGAGTTGGGTATCAAAGCTGATGACCAACGGAGGCGAAATATACAGACGTTCTTCGTGGCTGGACAGGCGAATGGTTTTTTCTACGCGAAACACGAGCTGGTGCCGACCATTTTCCAGCTCAATACTGTCGGCACCACGCAGTAATGAGCTGGAGACTTTTTTTCCGTCCAGTACCAGAAGGTCAATATCATTGGACAGACGTAAAGAGGTAGCAAAAACGGTTGCCGGCAAACATAGGGCAATCAAGGCTGTCACAATGCCGGCTTTCATAGGTTTCTCCTGTCCAGAAAATATCTGTATAAGATGTATCTAAATTTTTCGATAATCATGTTTACTAACATATAGACATATTTTTGAGTTTAGCTCTCATGCGCCAGTATGGGATGAATGGTTGCAAAGTCAGGTTTGTCGTACACTTTGCTAAACAGCCTGGAGGAAAACGATGAAAGAGACCGATATTGCTGGCATTTTGACAACAACCCGCACGATTGCACTGGTGGGGGCAAGCGATAAACCCGATCGTCCAAGCTATCGGGTGATGAAATATTTACTCGATCAGGGCTATCACGTTATTCCTGTTTCACCGAAGGTTGCTGGAAAAACGCTGCTGGGGCAGCAGGGCTATGCGACGCTGGCAGATGTACCAGAGAAAGTGGATATGGTAGATGTCTTCCGTAATTCTGAAGCGGCGTGGGGTGTTGCTCAGGAGGCAATTGCCATCGGCGCGAAGACCCTATGGATGCAGCTCGGCGTGATTAACGAGCAGGCAGCCGTGCTGGCTCGCGATGCAGGGATGACGGTGGTGATGGATCGCTGCCCGGCGATTGAGATCCCGCGGTTGGGACTGGCGAAGTAAGACTGATCTGTAGCCGAACAAAACGCACAGGCCCGATTAGCGAATCGCCATCGGGTCTGTTTTAGCATCAATTGCGCAGGCGCGGGGCCTGGAGCTGTTTTCGAATTGTTCGCGCCAGTTCATCCATCGACGGTTGCTCCGGATGTTCTTCCTGTAGCTCACTACTCAGTTGTGCTTCGGCCAGATATGTATGCACTGGCAGACCATTATCGTCTTCCATCACCACGTGATACCAGGGAGCGGCGCGAAGTTCGTCGTTAACCGCCAACTCATCGGCTGACGGTTGATCAAGCGAATATTCCGGGTCGATATCCACGACCACTCCGAGGTAACCTAACAGGGAATGGCGGACCTGCTGGCCGATACCGAATTTGCTGGCAATCATAGTCACCTCCCGGGAAATAGATACCCTCTATGTAAGGGTAATATTCCACTTTTCAAGTTACATGATGCGACAGGCAAACCCTTTCAGATACAGCCCTTCCGGGTAGGTAGCGATCACCGGGTGATCGGCGGCCTGACGGAACTGCTCTATAAATTGTACATCACGACCAGCATCTATTGCGGCATCAGCGATGATTTTCTGAAATAAATCGGTGGTCATAAGCCCAGAGCAGGAGAAAGTCAGCAATACGCCGCCCGGATTAAGCAACTGAATAGCCAGCATATTGATGTCCTTATAGCCGCGGCAGGCGCCCATCAACTGGCTTTTGTTTTCGACGAATTTCGGCGGATCCATCACGATGACGTCAAATTTCTCACCACGATCGCGATAAGCACGCAGAAGTTTGAACACATCATCACGCACAAACTCAGCTTTGCTCAGATCCAGCTTGTTCAGTTCCACGTTCTGGCGGGCAATATCGAGCGCTTCCTGAGAGGTGTCAACGCTGACGACCTGACGGCATCCGCCCATTAATGCTGAAACCGCAAATCCACCGGTATAAGAGAAACAGTTCAGCACACGCTGATTTTCCACATAACGGCGCGTGGCAAGGCGGCTGTCGCGTTGATCGAGGTAGTAGCCGGTTTTGTGACCATGCTGAATATCAACCAGTAGCTTCATCCCGTGCTCTTCAATTGGCAGCAGTGCTGGCGGAAGCTCGCCCGTTACTGGCCCTTGAGTCAGCTCCATACCTTCTTTTTTACGCACAGCTACGTCGCTACGGTCATAAATGGCGCAGTCCGGGAAAACAATTTGCAGAGCACTAATCAGCGCGGCGCGTTGGTATTCAGCCCCCGCACTGAGTAACTGCAACACCAGGAAGTTGCCGAAGCGGTCAATGGTGATGCCCGGCAGGCCATCGGATTCTCCGGCGATCAGACGGTAACTGTCCAGGCCGTCTTTTTTCGCCAGCCAGTCACGCCATGTCTGCGCCTGCTGCAGACGACGGGTGAAGAAATCAATATCGATGGACTCAGACTTGTCGAATGTCCAGACGCGTGCACGGATCTGCGACGCGGGTGAGTACGCGCCGCGTGCTAACCATTTACCCTGATGGTCAACAATATCGATGGTTTCACCGAGGTTGGCTTTACCTTCCATACGGGCGACAGCACCGGAAAATACCCACGGATGGCGGCGAAGTAATGATTTTTCGCGCCCTTTGGCTAACACTAAACGTACACTCATAATTTACTATTCTGTCAATTCAAAGAAATGGGCGCCATTGTCCTGAGTTTTTCGCATATTTGCAACGCACGCTGTGATGATAAGGAGAACCGCAATGTCGAAAGTCTGCATAATCGCCTGGGTCTATGGCCGGGTTCAGGGGGTAGGATTTCGCTATACCACCCAGCATGAAGCACAACGACTGGGGTTGACCGGCTACGCGAAGAATATGGATGACGGCAGCGTAGAGGTTGTCGCCTGCGGTGAAAGCAACCGGGTAGAACAACTGATGAAGTGGTTGAAAGCCGGGGGGCCGAGCAGCGCCAGGGTTGATCGGGTTCTCAGTGAACCACATCGTCCTGGCGACGAGCTAAAAGGATTTAGTATCCGCTATTAAATACATTTCACCGGTTTCGGCAGGCCGGCAATTTTAGTCGCCTGCTTGGCCGGACCTTTCGGGAACAGGCGGTAGAGATAACGGCTGTTGCCTTTCTCTTCGCCAAACTTGTTGGCCATCGCTTTTACCAGCATGCGGATAGCGGGGGAGGTATTAAACTCGAGATAAAACTCGCGTACGAAACGCACCACTTCCCAGTGTTCCGCGGAGAGCGTAATGCCTTCGTTTTCGGCGATTCTCTCCGCCAGCGCCTCGCTCCACAGCGTGGTATCTTTCAGATAGCCTTCGCTATCGGTACTGATTTCTTTACCTTCAAAGATCAACATAATTCGTCACTTCGTTAGTCAAACTGGCGGCAGTTTACCAAAAAAGAAAGCCCCGCATAAGCGGGGCTGGATAATGCGTGTGGACATCTTAATCGCGGCTGGCGAAGCCCAGAATACTCAGCAGGCTGACGAAGATGTTGTACAGCGAAACATACAGGCTAACGGTGGCACGAATATAGTTGGTTTCACCGCCGCGGATGATATTGCTGGTTTCAAACAGGATTGCGCCTGAAGAAATCAGAATGAACACCGCGCTGATTGCCAGATGTAATGCTGGCAGTTGCAGGAAGATATTTGCAACCATACCAATCAACACCACGACCACACCCGCCATCAGCATACCGCCGAGGAAGGACATATCTTTACGCGTGGTCAGCACATAGGCCGAGCAGCTGAAGAAGACCAGCGCCGTACCGCCCAGCGCCATGGCGATAACATCACCCATGCCTGCAGACAGGTATGTATTCAGCATTGGTCCCAGGATGTAGCCCAGGAAGCCAGTGAAAGCGAACGCTGACAAAATACCAACCGGCTTATCTGCCGTTTTGTAGGTCAGGAACATCAGACCATACATACCCACCAGCGTCAGGATAAGTCCCGGAGAAGGTAACATCAGTACGGTACTGGCGGTCGCAGTGATCGCTGAAAACGCCAGCGTCAGGCTGAGCAGGAAATAGGTATTGCGCAGCACCTTATGCGTGCTGAGTAGCGATGTACGCTCGCGCGAAGAACTAATAATACGATCCATGAGTCACTCTCTTATGACAGATGTAATTAATGATGGAGGATAATGAAATCAAGGGGAATGACACAGCGGTTTTACCCATCTTTACGCATTTTAACCCGCCAGACTTAAGCATATTATTTCAACAAAAGTTCCCGAATTAGATGTTAGCACTGTATGTGCAAAAATGTCAGATCACTATCTACCAGGTAACTGAAAAATATTGCGTTATTCCTGAATCTCTCTGACAGTGACAGCGGTGTCTACATAAAACAGAGCAATAAGGTAAAGGGAATGATTCAACATAAATCGAAGATATTGACGTTTACGCTGTTGGCTGTCTGTTTGATGTCTATAAACGGCGCGGTGAGGGCGGCAAATGTTCCAGCAGGAACATTACTTGCAGAAAAGCAGGAACTGGTCAGAAACAACGGTAGTGAGCCGGCATCGCTGGATCCGCATAAAGTCGAAAGCAACGTTGAGTTTAATTTAATCAGCGATATGTTCGACGGTCTGGTGGCTGTTAAGCAGGATGGGTCTATCGAACCCCGTCTAGCCGCATCCTGGGAGAATAAAGGCAACACTGTCTGGACCTTCCATTTACGCTCGGGCATAACCTGGTCAGATGGATCTGCTATTACCGCACAGGATGTCGTCTGGAGCTGGCAGCGTCTGGTTTCGCCGCAAACGGCTTCACCTTATGCTTCGTATCTGGGCAACATGCACGTTGCGAACGCGGTTGATATTGCCCAAGGGAATAAAGATCCCACTACACTAGGGGTCAAAGCCCTGGATGATACCACGCTGGAAATTACCCTGACGCAACCGACGGCGGCGTTTCTGGCGATGCTGGCGCATCCATCTCTGGTCCCGCTGGATAAAGTGTTGATAGGTCGTTTTGGCGATAAGTGGACCCGGCCAGAGCATTTTGTCAGCAGCGGGGCGTACAAACTATCGCAATGGGTGGTCAATGAGCGCATCGTTGCCGAGCGTAATCCACATTACTGGGACGATCGGCATACGGTTATTAATAAAGTTACTTATTTGCCTATCAGCTCAGAGTCGGCTGACGTAAATCGCTATAAGGCCGGTGAAATCGACATTGTGTATAGCGTACCGGTCAATCAGTTCGCGCAACTGAAAAAAACGATGGGGGATGAACTGCATGTCTCGCCCCAGCTTTCAACGTATTACTATCAGTTCAATACAACCCGCGCACCGTTTAATGATCCGCGCGTGCGGCGGGCGCTGAATATGGCGTTGGATAAAGACATCATTGCGCAAAAGGTGATGGGACAGGGGCAGCGAGCAGCGTGGGTTATCAGCCAGCCGGAAATAGGTGGGGTGAAACTGCATGCGCCGGAGTATGCGTCATGGCCGCTCGAAAAGCGTATTGCTGAAGCCAAAAAACTGCTGGCTGAAGCCGGTTTTGGCCCTGAGCATCCGCTTAGCTTGAATCTGCTCTACAACACCTTCGAAACGCACCAGCGTATTGCAATTGCCGCATCGTCGATGTGGAAGAAAAACCTTGGCGTCGAGGCGAAGCTGCAAAACCAGGAATGGAAAACCATGCTGGACACTATGCACACCGGTAATTTTGACGTCGTGCGTTATGCGTGGATAGCCGATTATGATGATGCCTCAAGTTTCCTCAATATCTTCCGGACCGGTGATAGCGAGAATACCACCAAGTACAGTAACCCCGCCTTTGATGAAGCGATGCGTAATGCGGCGAAAGCAAGTTCACTGGAAGAACGCGGCAAATACTATCAGCAGGCTGAAGACCTTTTAGGTGAGGATGTGCCCGCGATTCCGGTTTACCACTATGTCCGCACGCATCTCGTGAAGCCATGGGTGGGGGGATTTGCGCCGGATAACCGGGGAAATTACTACACCAAAGATATGTACATCAAAAAACATTAAGCACTATAGCCGGTATTCGTGCTGAATAAATGGTCAATTTGTTGTTATTTCAGTCGATTAACAACTTTTTGGCTGTTTTTCAGGCAAACGAACACATTGGTGCTTTACAGGTCCGTTCGGGATGTTTATAGTGCGCCTCATTGGAAGCGTGGCCGAGCGGTTGAAGGCACCGGTCTTGAAAACCGGCGACCCGAAAGGGTTCTAGAGTTCGAATCTCTACGCTTCCGCCAAACATAAACCCCAAGCTATAAAATAGCTTGGGGTTTTTTCATTTTGCTCGGTTTATATTTTGCCTTCCTTTACTCGTCTTACTCGCGCAAGGGCAACTGCGCACCTGACCGGTTGAATGCTGGTGAACTGAGTAATCCCCGGCCTCGCAAGACCTACATGAGCGAACGTCTCTTCATTCGTCGTGCTATCCATAGCAAGCCCAGCATAATAGCCAGATAGCCCATAACGTAATTTCCCTGTTGCTTTCGTTCAGAGAGCGCCGGGTCGGCAGCCCATGCCAGAAAGGCGGTAACATCCCTGGCGTATTGCTCCTCAGTTTCAGCTTTTTTCGACGCCGGGCTCCATTGGATCTCCCCACTCGTCAGCGGTTTTGGCATGTTAATCACACCGCCAGGAAAATAGCGATTAGCCTTCAGTTCAGGATCGGCAGGCAGATAGCCGGTTAGCAGCGCGTAAACGTAATCTGCCCCCTGGTCCGTGTAGGGCAAAAAAGCATCTAACAAAAATTGTGGGAATCCGCGATCGTATGAACGGGCACGGACGATATAGCTCAGGTCAACGGGTTCAGCGCCATTGTTAAGGTAGCGTGCTTCCTGCTCGTTTAGATATGGTGATATAAAGCTGTCATTTAGCGTACCGTCGCGCTCACTTATCTGGCCGTCATCCTGAATCGCAGGAAACTGATAGCCGCTGGCGATACTTCTCGCTTCTTCAACCGTGAGTTCCGGACCACCGGGCCTGGTCAACGTCCGAAAGGTAAGATGTTTCATGCCGTGACAAGCGCGACACTTCTCTTCATAAACCTGCAGACCACGTCTAAGCTGCTCCTTATCATATTGACCGGTAATACCACTGAAGCTCCATTCCTGGCGTTCAGGCGTGGCTTCCTGCGCATATGAGGAACCCAGCCCCAACAGAGAAAAGAACAGGACGCTGAATTTCAATAGTTGTTTCATCCTCAATCCTGTTTTTCCAAAAAACGACGGCAAGGTAAGACGATTAAAAACCAGGCAAACCAAATCAGTGTCGAAAGCTGGGATGCGGCACGGATCCAGCCCTCTTCATTACGAAAGCCATCAAAAAGGTCCGGGCCTACCAGCGCTTTCGACCCTAACCAGCCTAAAAAGCAGGCATTAATAACCCATAGCCAGAATCCGCACTTAACCAGTTTGCTGTAATGGCGAAAACGAGCCCGGGAAGTATCAAGCCAGGGTAGAAAATAGAAAATCAGTATTGAGCCGCACATCGCGACTAGCCCCACGAATTCATTCGGGAAGCAGCGCAAGATAGAGAAGAAGGGAAGGAAATACCATTCTGGCGCAACAATCGCGGGTGTAATCGTTGGGTCCGCAGTAATAAAGTTGTCGGCGCTGCTCAGATAGTGCGGCGCGAAGAATAAAAACCAGGCGAAAACCATTAAAAAAAGGGTGATTTTGATAGCATCGAGATCGGTAATTTTGTAATCGAACAACAGGCTCCTGGACTCTTTCTCGCTAAACTTCTTTTTCATCGCCTGGGCAAACGCCGACTGTACGGTACGTATATGAATAACCGTGGCGACGACAATCACAAAGGGAAGAATAAAGTGGATAACAAAAAAGCGGCCAAGCATCGGCGTACCCGGCGTATGGCTGCCGACTAAATATGCGTAAAGCGTATCCCCTACCCACGGAATAGCCTGGGCAAAGCGGGTAATGACCGTTGCCGCCCAGTAGCTTTTTTGCCCCCAGATAAGGCTATAACCAAGAAACGCGGTCATCATCAGCAGGATATACAGCGTGACGCTAACCATCCACATTGTCGTCCAGGGCTTGCGGTAAACGTTGTAGTACATACCACGAAAAATATGCAGATAGCAGGCAAAGAAAAAGAGCGACGCGCCAATAGCATGCATGTTGCGTAACAGCTCTCCATGGCGAACCGCGCGCATAATATGAATAATGGAGTCAAATGCCAGCTCAGCTGTCGGCACGTAAAACATCGCCAGCACGATACCCGTAAAGATCTGCACCCCGAGCATAATTAGCAGGATAGCGCCGATTGCAAATACCCAGAGTCCAGCAACAGAGCGAGGGAAGGGGATACGCCCGCGAAGCGAATAGACAAGTTCATTCCTCATTTCAGGCTTCCTTCGTGCCGATACGCACGACCTGCCCATCGGAATGAATAACGTAGTCTGGGATTGCCAGGTTGGCAGTTGCGGGCCCGCGTGTCACGCGCCCGGAGGTATCAAACTCAGAACCGTGGCACGGACAGATCCAACCCATCCCCCCCGGTCGGGCGTTGGGTACACACCCGGCATGTGGGCAATAACCTTGAACCACCAGCCATTGAGGATGGGCTGCAGAGACCCTGGCGCTGTCTGGCTGTGGGTCGATAAGCGTATCCAGGTCGGCACTTCTGGCAGTAATAATTTCATCCGGGGTGCGATGGTGTATAAGAATCAACCTTCCTTGCCATACACGTCTGACTGTTTGTCCAGCAGCAACACCTGCAAGAGAGACATCAATCGGTTCATTTTCCCCAAGCGTTTTTTCATCCGGGCCCAAGGCCGAAACCAGCGGCCAGACGGCAGCCGCGACGCCTGCGGCACCGACAAATTTAGTCAGTTTACACAGGCATTCCCTACGCTGTTCCTGGATTTCGCCATCTGGAAGTTTATTATCTGCCACCTCGTATACCTCCCTGAGTATCGCGGATTAACGTTTATCGATACGCGCGTAAATTTCCTGAAAGCGCTTGTCAGCAATACCCGGCGCTTTGAACGCGCGGTAGCTTTCTGGTAACGAGGCATCTCCAACCTTAATCAGCATCACCATGCCCTGAGCGTAATGCGGTGTACATTTGATGCCGTAAAACCCGGTATTGTCATAAGTAACTTCGATCTCTTCATCTATTTTTCCCATAAATCCAGGATAGCCAGCCGGTGACAATTCAGCGATTGAAGCCGCGTTGTGGCTCTTATGTTTACGGATAAACTTCACCGTATCCCCTGGCTGGATCTCCAGATAATCTGGCTCATAGACCATTGGTCCCCCAGTCCCACGATTTTTCATCAACACTTCATGAGTTTGTGCGAAGGCAGAAGAGGCGAAGGCGAGTAAACACAAAATTTGCAGACTCTGTTTGAGGTATTTCATTGATTCTTCCTTAAAATTCATCAGGCCGTTGATAACGAATAAAACAATTTTCACCACCCGCATCCTTTTCAATGATGGCGTCGATTCCAAACCAGGAGTGGAGGTTTTCGCGGGTAAAAACGGCGCAAGGTTTCCCCTGCATCGCCATATGTCCGGACGTCATGACGATGACGCGATCGCAGAACATCGCGGCATGATTAAGATCGTGCAGAGCGGCAATCACCGTGAGCTTTTCACGTTTAACCAGACTCAACAGGCCAATCTGATATTGAATGTCGAGGTGGTTGGTGGGTTCATCCATCAGCAACAACTGTGGTTGTTGCGCCAGCGCCCGTGCGATATGCAGGCGCTGTTTTTCTCCCCCTGAAAAGGTATGCCAGCAGCGATGCTGTAATTCACTGAGATCGACCTTTTCCAGCATAGTTTGCACAATATCGTCATCTTTGGCGGACCAGGGGGAGAGCATGCTAAGCCAAGGGGTTCGCCCCAGAGAAACGGCTTGTAAAGCAGTAAGACGCTCGCTGGTTTCAGCCTGTTGTTCGACCAGCGCCACCTGTTGCGCAAGATGACGCCGCGAATAATGCTGGAGCGCCTTTTGCTGCAGAGTGATATGCCCGGAAGTCGGCTTCAATAAACCGGCCAGCAGTGAAATCAGTGACGTTTTGCCCGAGCCGTTGGGACCTATGATGCCGACAAACTCACCAGGCGTTACGCTGAGTGAAATATCATCAACAATCGTCTTGCCTTTTACCTTCCATCGCAGATTACAGGCTTCAATAACGGCTTGTGCAGAGTTCACAAGGGGGGATACGAGATTCACCGTCATTTGTTCTGGTTTCCTCTAATCAGAATGATTGAAAACGCAGGGGCGCCAACCAGAGCGGTGATCACGCCTATTGGTAGAACCTGACCGGGGAGTAACGTGCGGGAAATAACATCTGCGATAATGAGGAAAATCGCGCCGGTAAGCGCACTGACTGGCAGCAGTCGATGATGCTGGTTGCCGACCAGCAGACGAGCGGCATGCGGGATAACCAGACCGACAAAGCCGATCGCACCAACGATGGAGACCATAATTGCCGTCATGCCGGTGACGGCGGCAATCAGTACTGCACGGGTACGTTTTACTGGAATGCCCAACGATGCTGCAGACTCAGCGCCAAAGGAGAAGGCGTCGAGATGGCGGGCATAACAAAAGCACAGCGCAATACCGACCAGAGCGGTAGGAATGGCTAAGACAACATCGGGCCAGCGTACACCGCTCAAATTACCTAACAACCAGAACATAATTCCGCGCGCTTGCTCGGCATTTGCTGAGCGGGTGATGATTAGCGACGTAATTGCATTGAAAAGCTGCGAGCTGGCGATGCCGGCAAGAATGATTTGGGTTGTCACACCGCCGCCTTGTCTACCGCCAGCAGCCATTGCCAATAGTGCAACGAACATAAATGCCGTTAGCGCGCCAATGAAAGCCCCCAATGACATGCTGATAATGCCGGCCCCAAGCCCGGTGAGAGCAATCAGCACCGCTCCGGTGGATGCTCCGGCAGAAATCCCCAGTAGATAAGGTTCGGCGAGTGCATTGCGTAGCAACGACTGTAACACTACGCCGGAAACAGCCAGGCAGGCACCGCAACTGGCAGAGACCAGCGCTCGGGTCAGGCGATAGTTCCAGACGATCCCAGCATCCAGCGCATCGACAGGATAGTGGGTATCAAAAAGATGATTTGCCAGCGTACTGAGCACATGCCGCCAGGGGATCAGCGTTTCGCCGATGGAAATCCCCGCCAGCAGCACGCAGCACATCAGCGCACTGACCCAGACGGCATGCCCACCGACTCTCACCGCAAGCAGACCAACGGCACGACGCATCCTGCGTGGATCACTCATGATTATCTGCGTTCCTGAGTAACAGAGATGCGCTATACCGTGCGAGGATATAGCGCAAAACGTAGATTAATGAGCAGCCTGCGGATGCGCTAAGCCATATTCAACAAGGGCATCAGCCAGTTTTTCCAGCCCATCAATAGTTCTGATCCCAGCATTCATTGTCTGTACGTCAATGATCGGCAGATGGTTTTCCTTAACGGCAGGAACCAGCCTGGTGACAGGATCGGACTTGAGGTATTCCATCTTGACCTTCCAGTCATCTGCCGGGAAGCGGCGACGGCTCATCTCGCCGAGCACAATGACAGAAGGATTAGCTTTAGCGATAGTTTCCCAGCCCACTGTTGGCCATTCTTCGGCAGAATCAATCACATTCTTCACACCCAGTGTTTGGGCTATCCATGCTGCTGGGCCAAACTTCCCGGCAACGTAAGGATCGAGCTGTAAATCGGCGCTTGAAAACCAGAACACGGCAGAAACATTCTTATCAATACCGGTAATTTTATTTTTCGCTGCGGCTTCACGTGCTTTAAGGCTGGCAATCAGCGCTTCGCCTTTATCCTGAACATCGAAGATTTTTGCCAGATCGGCGACTTCCTGATACACCATGGTGATATCAAACATCCCTTTACGGACACCATCACCACCATCTTCGTTATCTTTCGCACAGTCAGCTGGCGCGGTGTAAACAGGAACTTTCAGTTCACTAAACTGTTCATAAGAGGCAACTGTGCCAGCTGGGCCGATTTGCCACTCAAACTGGCTGGCGATCAGATCTGGTTTTTTAGCCAAAATCCCTTCAAAGCTCGGAATATTTTGCGCAATAACGGCAACTTTTTCATTTTCTGTTTTATAGGCGTCCAGTACCGGGCCAAACCACAATGAGGTACCGACGACGCGATCGGCAAGGCCTAATGAATAGAGGATCTCGGTACTGTTCTGACCCACCGTTGCCACGCGCGTTGGTGCCTGATTAAATGTAATATCGCGGCCACAGTTTTTAATCGTCAGAGGATATTCAGTTTTTGCCGCGTCAGAAAAACCGGAAGCGAGCAGCAGAGCAGTGGTACCAAAAATTGCCAGAAGCGTTTTTTTAGAGGAGTAAAAGGTAGAATTAGCGTGCATTGTCATCGTCCCGTTGATGCCAGAATCTTAATGTCTGGTCATGGCTCATTTCATTCCATATATCGGGAGGAGACATGAAGATAGATGACATTGAATCGTGAAATTTAAGAATAAAGATATGCGAAAAATGCAAGTAATACTGACTTAGCCAAAATCTTATTCATAAATACACTACTGCTGGTGTCAAATAATTCATCCCATGGACCATCCCGTCCACTCAATGGTATACATCATTGACAGCAGGTCTCCTGACTCACGGTAATCAGAATATCAGCCTTCCCATAAAGATAAACTTTACAGTGACCTGTGGCTTATTAGCCACACAAGGATATTCTGCATCCGCCTACAGTTGCGGGGGCAGTTATGGAATTGAATTAAATAATTCTCACCATATTCCTATTCATACACAAAATGTAATGAAATGCTGTCGAAAGTGACTCTAACGGCAATTGTTAACAAGGTCAACCACGGAATGTAAGAGGTATAAAGATAATGTCGCTCAGAAAATAACCAGTAAAAACAATAGGATATAGATGCATTGCTCTGTGTGTTGCTATAAATGAAAATAACAACAGAAAGCTAAATGAGAATTGATTGATGTTGATCAAATTAAAAGCATGATTCAATCTCTGCGCATAAAACATATTGATTACCATCAAAAATGCTGCGGATTAGCGTTTGAGTCCTTTTTTGGCGAACTCTCCATATGTACCAATTGCCATTCATCCTGCATATCCATAATCACCTTAAAATTTTTACGCAACCAGAAGTGATAACCTCCTGGTAAAAAATGATGGGTATGAAGATACAAAATTTTATATTTATGTTGCTGGCAGAATACATCTGCTAAAGCAAACAATTGGCTGCCAATCCCCTGTCTACGATAGCGCTCATCCACGTAGCAACGACAAATTTCTGCCGTTTCACGCAAGTTATAGCGCCCACGCAGTTCAGTAATACGATCATTATATTGACATACCGCCAGTGTGGCGATTAATTCTTGTTTTTCACTCCATGCGCAAAGCAATAAATTTCTTTCCTGTAACAGATACTGTTGTTCGAGATCAAAGAGATCTTCTTCGGCAGAAGGCATGGATCTGCCGGCATTGAAGAATAAATTAAGATGCTCAATAAGGAACGACTGAACAGCAGGAATATCGGCGTGAGTCATCTCACTAAATCTAAATGGGATCATGGCATGCATAACTCAATCTTAGAATGGAAAACGATAATAACAATAAGCCTCCTTTAAAAACAATATTGAGCGGCAAGAGACAGAAATGCAATTATCTATGGTGCTATTCTGCATACGGATTATAAATGGGAATCGTAAGCCCCTGCTGCTGGCGACGGTAGTAGCCACGCCGCTGGTGAGGGGATATCTGGGGGGACCACAATCGGATGGTGAGGCGCTTTCTTGTGCCTGGTTCCCGTCGCGGTCCTCGCCTTTATCTGGCAGTGCACGTTTGCCATGAGCAACGTACTGCTTCTTTGCGCTGGGGTGCTGACGTTATTCACCGCAAGCCAGAAGACCAACACGCTGTGTTCCGTTTTACCACTTACCTGCACCACTAACTCTCAAAAATGAGAGGCCGATCCTCTGAGCAGGACTTTTGTCCTCAATCACCTCACAAACGTCTGGTTACAATCCCTGCATATCTTCAATACCCATAATTCAGGAATTGTTATGACTGCACATATTAATGCCAAGCCAGGGGATTTCGCGCCAACCGTTATTATGCCGGGCGATCCGCTCCGTGCTAAATTTATTGCCGAAAATTATTTAATGGATTACCGCGAAGTCACCAATGTACGTAATATGCTGGGTTATACCGGTTTATATTTTGGGCAACCTGTTTCGGTGATGGGACACGGAATGGGCATTCCTTCAATGACGCTTTATGCCCATGAACTGGTACATGATTTTGGTGTGCAAAGAATTATTCGCGTCGGCAGTTTAGGGGCAACACAACATCATGTCAAAATGCGCGATATTATCCTGGCCGTTGCTGCCGGAACGGATTCAGTCACAAATTTAAAACGTAGCGCGGGCTACGCGATGGCAACATCCGCCCATTTCCCATTATTGCAGCAGGCGTGGACGCTGGCACAGAAGGCGGGTATCGATATTAAAGTCGGCAATGTTTTCAGCGGCGATCTTTATTACGATCCTGACGAAAATTTAATACCGGCACTGGAAAAATTCGGTGTACTGGGTGTAGATATGGAAGTAGCAGGCTTATACGCTTTAGCGCATCAGTTTAATATTGAAGCGCTGGCTATTTTAACTGTCTCCGATCATTGCCTGACCGGAGAAGAAACAACGGCAGAAGAACGACAATTGACCTTTAACAACATGATTGAGCTGGCGCTAAATACTGCTGTTACCGCTTAGTTCCGGCTTTTAATTGAACCAATCAGAGATGGCATTATATGAAGAATAAAATAGCACTTACGCTGATTAGTTTTCTGGCAAATTTTATTATGGCAGGGTTTGCCAGTCAGTTCGGTATGCTAATCGAACCGATTGCAGTACGCTACGGTGCCGATGTGAATACCGTTGCTTCGATATTTTCGTTGCTCAATGGTGGAGCATTAGCCGGCACCATCGCCGCCTTTTTCCTGATTGAGAAAATCGGTGTGAAGCGTATGACGCTCATTATCTATTCGATAGTGTTCCTTTGCGCTCTGGTAATGCACTTAAGCCCTGGCTTATGGCCGGTGATGGTCGCCATGACCCTGGTGGGTTTTTGCGGTGGGATCGGTCTGTGCGTGGCAGGAACGATTGTGGTATCGGTCTGGCAGGATCGTATTCAAAGTACGATGCTGGTGGTGCAGGACGCCACTTTCAACGTCGCGGGTGTAGTTTTCCCGCTGATCACCACCTTCGCCCTGACGCACAATATGTCGTGGAGTTACAGCTATCTGAGCGTGGGTATGGTGGCCTTACTCACGCTGGGCGTTGTGGCGCTCACCCGCTTTACTGCCTGCGAGACGTCGCCCACGGCAGATCGGACAGACAAGGTAAAATCGGAGTGGAATCCAGGGATTATCAGCGGAGGCATTGGCCTGTTCTTAGGTATGCTGGCGCTGTACACCTTCCTGACCTGGGCACCATTATTTGTGAAGAACAAATTTGGCATTCCCTTTGAAGAAGCAGGAAATATTATTACGCAATACTGGGGCGCTGCGCTGGTCGGGGCATTAGTATCAACCGTCATTGTTTCTCGGGTGAAGATACATTATTTCCTGCTAAGTATTATTTTGCTGGCTAGCATTATTACCACAATTATCGTCACGAAGGATAATATCTCCGGGCTTGATTATCTGGCCTACAGCTACGGCTTTGTCTGTGCTGCGCTGTATAACTCATTTATTGCCTATGGTGTTTCTTTCGTGAAGCGTGCGAGCAGTCAGAACGTTTCTTATATTTTAATTAGCGGCAGTGCCGGGGCCATGTTTAGTCCGGCGATCAGCGCGCTCATGGAAAAAACAATGGGATTACAGAAAATTATGTACGCAATACCGGTGTTGTATTTAATTATCTTTGTTATGTTAATGGCGACATTAAAACTCAAACGTAATTAAAAGCACTAATAATACTTACCTCTTTAATTAAATAGCCAGTCGCCACACCATTTATATGGTGAGGCGATACTCAACCTTACTCAAAGGAATTGAAAATGCTGAAAAAGAATAAATTAATGATTAAAAAAACAATCCTGGGTGCAGTAGTGGCAATGAGCTGTATGCAAGCATTCGCGGCTGACTATACTGATGGCAACATCCGTAAAAATGATTTTAACTGGATGCAGATGAACTTAATGCAAAGTGTGGACGCGAAAGTGCCATATGGTATTCGCAATGACACCTATCTGGAATTGGAGTTTGGTGCACGCTCTGGCATTATCGATCTGTACGGTTATGTGGATTTCTTTGATATTTTGGATCGCGAGAAGGACGATCGTCACGGTGGTGATAACTTCTTTGCCAAGATATCTCCACGTTTTTCCCTGGACGCCATTTTTAATAAAGATTTATCCGTTGGGCCGTTTAACGAATTCTATATTGCAACGGTCAATAACATTGGCGACCGGGAATTATTTGAACATTACGTTGGTCTGGGTACAGATGTGAAGGTCCCGTGGTTTGGTCTGGTGGGAATGAACATCTATGCGCATTATGTTCGTGAAAACTACGGTGCGGATAACGAAGGAAAGTGGGATGGTTACATGTTCTCGACTAACTGGTCGACGCCATTCTATACCTTTGCCAACGGCAGTTATCTGAACTATCAGGGGTACTTTGACTACCAGTTCGCCGCGAATAAGATTGCTAATCAACCGTTATATAGCAATAACGCGATTGAATGGTATAACGGTATCTACTGGCATTCAGAGCATTATGCAGTCGGTTATGGCCTGAAGTATTTCCGTAACATGGCATTGATGGAAAACCACGGCGGAGCAGGGCGAACCACCGGGCTCGGTCACTATTTCAATCTCACCTATAAGTTCTGATTGCGCCGAAATGACACACCAATGCTCTGTTTACGAGAATTGGTGTGTCAGTCAATGATGTCATTGCCGAGAAATTTACGCAGCCCATCCAGATCCTTAATTTCCAGTCCTTGCTTCGTTCGCGTTACCAGCCCGGCATCCGTCAGCGCTTTAACCGCCCGCCGATAGACCCGGTCGGTTGTGCCGAATCGCTCAGCTTCCTGGTATTTTTTATGGAAACCATCCATCGGCTGCTTGTTCTGATGCTGGCGATACAGGTCATACGCCACGTTATGTACGATAGGGTAGGGCATCCGGTGCAGGAAGATTTCCAGCATATCCTGATAATCAATCGCCATTGCACTGGCAAAAAATATCGCCAGTCTGGGATGCTGATTCAGCGCTTCTTCCAGACGGTCACAGCTGCACACCGCTACGGTCAGTGGTTCTTCCGCGACGATATCAAGCTGGCAGCGATACCCGGTAAAAAACTCCATTTCACCAAACAGCTGCTCGTCGCATTCCATGGCGCCCAACTGGAATCGGCGACCATTCTCCGCGCTGTAACGCAGCGAAATTCTTCCGGATTGCACCATGATCAGTCGATCGACAACCTGTCCCTGGCGGTATAGATACTCATCTTCCTGGATAATCTGCGTTTCAGAGAGCAGTTCCTGAAATATCTTCTCAATCAAGGCATCATCCTGCTGCCAGATGTTGTGAAAACGACCTTTCGTGAGGGGTTTAAGCTGCATGACTCAACGTCTTATTGTTTAAGATAATTCTTATCTCAGACTGTATGCCATCTGCTGGGCAATGTCATTAAGAGCGCGGGGCGGATAATAAAAGGACCAGCACCATGCTGGTCCTGACACACTAAGGATGGCTGATAAAGCGAGACAGGCGCTGGCGCAGCAGGCGGTTTTCCTGGCGTAACTGAGCGTTCTCCTCCAGCAACGTCAGCGCAACGGCAATCCCTGGCCAGTCAAGTTCCAGCTCCTGACGAAGGCGCACCGCGCGACGCATTACAGTCAGCGCATGATCGTCAAACGTCTCGTCTTCATGGGGTTCTATCACCCCTAAGCCGACAATCTCATGCAGCTCTTCTTCTGACACACCGGTGTACAGACAAAATTCGGTAATGGTAAAAGTGACGGTAACGTTAGCCATTATGCTTTCCCCCACTCTTTGCGCGGATCAAAGGTCTTTTGTGCATCCGCCAGTTGTTGCCACAGGGCGGCACTGGCGTCGTCAGGTTTCGGTGGCATGACTATTTTGATCACCGCATACAAATCGCCGGTATGTTTTTTACTTACCAGACCCTTGCCTTTAATGCGTAGCCGCTGACCGGCCTGGCTGCCTGCAGGAATGGTCAGCAGGATGCTCTCTTTCAGCGTCGGAACGGTTACTTTCGCACCCAGCGCAGCTTCCCACGGCGCGAGGGGAACGACAACTTCCAGATCCTGATTAACGATATCGAACAGCGGATGCGGCGCAATATGAATCACCAGCCACAAATCACCGTTCGGCCCACCGTTTTCGCCGGGGGTGCCCTGGCCTTTCAGACGGATGCGCTGGCCGTTACCGACGCCAGCCGGAATTTTCACATTCAGCGTTTTAGGAATTTCTCGTTCTACCATGCCAAACGCATTGTAGACTGGCAGGTTGTAACTGATAGTGCGGCTATGCTCAGTAAGCGTTTCTTCGAGGAATACGGCAACTTCGATTTCGATGTCGTGCCCGCGGCTGGCAGGGCGCTGGCGCGACTGGTGCGCACGCTGACCAAAAATGGAGGAGAAGATATCGTCGAAATCTTCGGCGCTGTAGCTTTGATTCTCTCCTTGCTGGAATTGACGGCTGAACTGTGGGTCGTTGCGGTGCTGCCACAGCTGGTCATACTCGGCGCGTCGCTGCTCATCACTCAATACTTCCCAGGCTTCTGCAACCTCTTTAAACCGGGCCTCCGCGTCAGTCTCTTTGCTGACATCAGGATGATATTTACGGGCGAGTCGACGATAGGCGGTCTTGATTGTCTTGAGATCGTCTGTCGGTTTCACGCCCATAATGGCGTAATAATCCTTTAATTCCATAGCGTTCTCTCGTGTAAATCAACACTTGCAGAAGGTGAACCCTGACAACAGGTATCACCGCTAAGTTTAGGGTAATCCTGATAACGGCGAATGCCAACCGGGAAGGGAGGATATTGCGATAAACGATGGGGTTGCGCACCACCAACGGCGCATTTAACGTTATAGCGTCTGTTGTGTGGTGCGAAAAGTGAGATTAGCTAAACATCAGGATTTGCTTATCAGGAAGCGGACCGTATCAGCATAGTTTCGCACGAATGCATTAAGATCATCTGACTTCAGTCCTTTTGGATTGATCATATATTTGCCGTTGATAAAAATGGCGGGCACACCGGTTAAATCAACTGCCTTCGCCATTTCTTGCTGCTTAGCGGTCAGTGATTTCACGGCAAAGCTATTCCATGCCGCATCATAATCACTGGCGCTGACGCCCGCGCTGATAAATACGTTACGAATATCGTCCGCTGTTTTAACGGTTTGTTTTTTCTGAACGGCATCAAAAAGCAATGGCTTAACTTTATCTTGTACATTTAACAGCATGGCGACGGACCAGGCGTGCGTCATGTCTTGCCCCAGCGGACCTAAAAAGTCGACGTGGTATTCGGTGAGTTTGACATCTGCAGGCAATACTTTTTTCACGTTATCAGTGATTTCAAAAACTTCATCGTACTGATAACAGGAAGGGCAGTAGAATGAGAAAAACTTCAGCGCCGGCGGTGCGGAAGCGACAGGTTTTTCCAGGGTGATATACTCTTTGCCGTCGGTAAATGATGCTGCCTGAGCGCTAACTGTAAAAAGTAACCCAATCAGGGGTAATAAATATTTTTTCATTTCCATATACTCTAAATAACATTTAATAAACAAATCTTCTGCTAATGAATACGTTATTCATTGCGCCTGGATATAATAATGGAATCTTCTGAAAATACGCTGACCCTTACTTTCATTTACGCATCAGTACGTAGCGGGCATTATTTGTGTGCTGTCATTGAATTATCTACATGCATTCTTCGTAAATAGTGAATGATAACTTGTGTGATATTTTCAGGGGTATTTTTAGCAATGTTATAGTGTAATAAAAGAAGACGTAATATGATTAATTATCATTTCGTTTTTAAAGCGTGAATAGCAAGGTATTGCGCTAAGTTCTGCAAATACCCCCGTAGATTTTCTTTTTCTTGTCGTGCGTGAATGAATAGGGTAAGTGTCAGAGATGAGCAACCCAAATGGATATCGCTATGATTGACCACCTGGATCACCTGGTACTAACCACCAATCATGAAGAGGCTTGCGTTCGTTTCTATGTCGAGCTTTTAGGCATGAGGCTGGAAACCTTCGCGCAAGGTCGGAAAGCCTTCGTCTTTGGCAATCAGAAAATCAATCTCCACATTCGGGGAAAAGAGTTTGAACCCAAAGCCTACGCGCCAACGCCGGGGGCGCTGGATTTGTGTTTTATCACCACGCGTACGCTGGAAGAGGTGATGGAGACGTTTCAAACCCACGGAGTCGAGATTATTGAAGGGCCCGTTGCACGTACCGGTGCGACAGGACCTATTCGCTCGGTGTATGTCAGGGATCCCGATCTCAATCTGATTGAAATCGCGGTATATCCAGCAGATAGCAGGACATAACTTTACAGCGTAAAGGTTGCCAAAACCTGGCGAGTGGTTAAGATAACTCGCATCAATGAGTGAGGGTATAATGGCGAAACGTCAACGGATGGGATGGTGGTTCCTCTGTCTGGCATGTGTTGTGGTGATGGTTTGCACCGCACAACGCATGGCGGGCCTGCACGCGTTGCAGATGGATACCGCCGTTACAAGCGTTGCCGCCAGCGCACAAGTGCAGACCGACGAGGCCTCACCCGTTACCCCTTGTGAACTGAGCGCGAAGTCATTACTGGCTGCGCCACCCGTACTGTTTGAAGGTGCTATTCTGGTGCTGTGCCTGCTGCTGTCATTGCTGGCGCCAGTACGGGCGTTTCGTCTACCTTTTTTCCCACCGCGAGCCATCTCGCCGCCCACTCTCCGGGTGCATCTCCGATTTTGCGTCTTCCGTGAATGACAGAACAGCCGTTGCTGACTGTTAGATAATTATTCACGGAGAAAAACTATGATGACTGTTTTCAGACAGGCGTTGCTCTGTCTGTTATTGCTATGGCTGCCCGTATCCTGGGCGGCTGAACCCGGCTGGCTGCGTTCACCCGATAACGATCACGCCAGCGTGCGGTTACGCGCTGATACGTCCGCAGGCGGAGAAACCCGTCTGCTGCTGGATGTCAAACTGGAGGACGGCTGGAAAACCTACTGGCGTTCTCCGGGCGAGGGGGGCGTTGCGCCTGCTATCGCCTGGAAAGGGGAAATGCCTGCGGTCGACTGGTCCTGGCCAACCCCTGCTCGTTTTGAGGTCGCCAATATCACTACCCAGGGGTATCACGATAAGGTGACGTTTCCGATGGTGGTGCGCGGTAGAGCGCCCGCCACGCTCAGCGGCGTTTTGACGCTATCTACCTGTAGCAACGTTTGCCTGTTGACGGATTTTCCTTTTTCCGTGACGCCCACAGCCCAGGACCCGACTTTTGCACATGAATATGCTCAGGCGATGGGACAGATCCCACTTGCCAGCGGCCTGACCGATACTCTGAGCGCTGGCGCACGGGCGGGAGAGTTAGTCGTCGAGGCTCACCGTGCGGGAGGCTGGACTGCACCGGGGCTGTATCTGGATGCTGTTGATGATACGGATTTTGGCATGCCGCAAATCCATGTTGAGGGGGAGACGTTACGCGCCACGATACCTGTACATGATGGTTGGGGAGAAGGCGCGCCGGATCTGCGTGGTAAGTCAGTCACGCTGGTGCTGGCAGATAACGGTGTTGCCCAGGAGAGTCGTCTGGCGATTGGCGAAGCCCCGGTTGTTGAGAACGCCTCACTCCCACTGTGGCAAGTGGTGCTCATGGCACTGCTGGGTGGTTTGATCCTCAATCTGATGCCTTGTGTGTTACCGGTTCTGGGCATGAAGTTAGGCTCTATTTTGCTGGTCGAGGAAAAAAGTCGTCGCCAGATCCGTCGTCAGTTCCTCGCATCGGTAGCCGGAATACTGGTCTCGTTTATGGCACTGGCGCTATTGATGACGGTGCTGCGTTTAACCAATCAGGCGCTTGGCTGGGGGATCCAGTTTCAGAATCCGTGGTTCATTGGCGTCATGGTACTGGTGATGCTGACGTTCAGCGCCAGCCTGTTCGGGTGGTTTGAATTCCGACTCCCTTCTGCGATGACCACCACGCTGGCGACTCACGGCGGTAATGGTCTGTCGGGACATTTCTGGCAAGGTGCATTTGCGACACTACTTGCCACGCCGTGCAGCGCTCCGTTCCTGGGAACGGCGGTGGCGGTGGCATTGACCGCTTCGCTGCCAACGTTGTGGGGACTGTTTATCGCACTTGGGCTGGGGATGAGCTTACCGTGGCTGCTGGTGGCCCTGCGTCCCGGTCTGGCGCTGCGTTTGCCGCGGCCAGGACGCTGGATGAATATTTTGCGGCGTCTGCTTGGCGTGATGATGCTGGGTTCGGCTATCTGGCTTGCGACGTTACTGCTCCCACACATGGGGTTTAGCGGACAAAGTAGCGCTAAAGAAAGCGTCAACTGGCAACCGCTAAGCGAGCAGGCGATTGAGGGTGCGCTGGCGCAACATAAGCGCGTGTTCATTGACGTCACAGCCGACTGGTGCATCACCTGTAAGGTAAACAAATACAACGTGTTGCATAAAGAAGACGTACAGGCCGCATTGCAACAGCCGGATGTGGTGGCGCTGCGCGGCGACTGGACACTCCCTTCTGAAGCTATTACCGAATTTCTAAAAAAACGCGGCCAGGTTGCTGTGCCGTATAACCAAATTTATGGCCCCGGTCTGCCGGATGGCCAGGCGTTACCCACGTTGTTAACCCGCGATGCGGTACTGCAAACGTTGAATGATGCCAAAGGAGTAACCCCATGAAAATGATGATTGTTCTGCTGTTAACCCTGTTTTCTGCCGTCAGTATCGCGAAAGAGCCTGCGCCGTTTACCCCGGAACAGGAAAAGCAAATTGAAGCATTAATTCAGGAAGCCTTGTTTAACGATCCCAACAGCCCGCGTATTGGCGCGAAGCAGGCGAAACTGACTCTGATAAACTTCACCGATTACAACTGCCCATACTGCAAGCAGTTGGATCCAATGCTGGAAAAAATTGTGCAGAAATATCCTGAAGTGGCGGTAGTGATTAAACCGCTGCCGTTTAAAGGTGAAAGCTCGGAACTGGCGGCGCGGACCGTGTTGACCACCTGGCATCAGCATCCGCAACAGTTTCTGGCGCTACATGAAAAACTGATGCAGAAGAAGGGCTACCATACCGACGTCAGTATCAAACAGGCGCAGGAAAAATCGGGGGCCAGTCCGGTGACGCTGGATGCCCAAAGTGCTGAAACGCTGAGTACTAACCTGCAACTGGCGAGACTGGTGGGTGTGCAGGGAACTCCCGCAACGATTATTGGTGATGAACTTATTCCCGGTGCAGTGTCGTGGGAAACCCTTGAGGAAGTGGTAAAAGAAAAACTGGCGGCGGCCAATGCTCAGTAAATTGCGCCGCTGGCTGCGCGAAGGGCTGATCTTACTGGCGCTGTTAGCGGGGGCGATGCTGTTGATGGATGCCTGGCGCGCGCCGCAGCTCCCTGCCTCCTTTGACAGCACGCCTTTACAAACGCTGGATGGTGAAACCGTCACGCTGGCGGCGCTCAGCAAAGACGAGCCGGTGTTGCTTTATTTCTGGGCGAGCTGGTGCGGCGTATGCCGCTTCACGACGCCGGAAGTCGCCAGGCTGCGTTCGGAAGGGGAAAATGTGATGACCATTGCGTTACGTTCCGGAAATGAAGCTGAGGTATCTCGCTGGCTGTCGCGTAAAGGCGTGGACTTTCCGGTCATCAATGATGCTAACGGGGCCATTTCCCGCAGTTGGGCAATCAGCGTCACGCCCACGCTGGTGGTGATGTCACAAGGTCGGGTGGTATCAACCACCAGCGGCTGGACCAGCTACTGGGGCATGAAACTTCGGTTGTGGTGGGCGAAAACGTTCTGATTAATGTGCCGGGGAAACCCGGCATTTTTTATCACGTCGCCCTCCCCAGAAAGGCATATTTCGTTGCCTGGCGAAGCAAACACGGTGATTAACGTCCAGAATCAGTCATCTTCTCTTTTCAGGAAAGTGCAACATGACGAGTTCTTTCGCGTTTGGACCCGCTCTGGTGGTGATGATTGCCGCCACATTTGTCCTCGCCGGGATGGTGAAGGGCGTTACGGGTATGGGGTTGCCCACCGTGGCCATGGGGATCCTCGGATCGCTTATTTCGCCGGTTGCCGCGGCGGCCATGCTGCTATTGCCGTCGCTGATAAGCAATTTGTTCCAGTTTGGCGGTGGTGGAAATACACGCCAATTACTCAGACGACTGTGGCCAATGCTGCTGACAGTGGTAATGGCGACTCTGCTTGCCAGCACCTGGATTACCGGGGGTGACACCACCCGTACCCAGTTTGCGCTCGGCGTGGCGCTGGTGGCCTACGCTATCTGGACGCTGGCGGGAAAGAAAATCGCGGTGGCCCCGCAGCGTGAAAAACCATACTCCCTCGTTATTGGATTTGTGACCGGCTTATTGACCGGCGGAACCGGGGTGTTTGTGATGCCCGCCGTGCCCTGGATCCAGTCCCTCGGCTTTGAGAAAGATGAACTGGTGCAGGCGCTCGGGATCTCTTTTACCTTTTCGACCCTGGCATTGGCGCTGGGTCTGTGGTGGCACAACGCGCTGCCCATACAATCGCTAAGTTTGTCGGCTTTGGCCATTGTTCCTGCGCTGATTGGCCAATGGATAGGTACCCGTGTGCGAAGGGTTATTTCTCCGCTCGTGTTTAAACGCTGTTTTCTGTTTTGTCTGGTCGGGTTGGGTACAGAGATGATGCTGCGTGCTGTGTGACCGGTGCGGTGACTTTGCGCGACTTTCATGGCATCGTTAATTCAGAGATTCAGGGCCAATGAGGTCGTTATGGCATCCGTGATATTACATGAAGAAGAGGGCGATCTGGAGTCGAAAATGGCACTCACTGCGGCAGTGATGGCCGATAAATCGCGCTCGCGTATGTTGTGCGCCCTAATGGATGGCTGCGCCTGGACTGCAACTGAGCTCAGCGCGGTGGCGGATATATCCGCGTCGACCGCCAGCGCGCATCTGGCGCGTCTGTGCGAACAACGTTTTGTTGTCGCGTTGGCGCAGGGCAGACATCGTTATTTCCGCCTGGCAGGTTCCGATATCGCTGAACTGCTGGAACGTCTGATGGGCGTTGCGTGGGCGACATCAACGCCCCGCAGAATCACTACACCGTCAGGTTTGCGGCATGCCCGCACCTGCTACGACCATCTCGCCGGAGAGGTCGCGGTGAGGTTGTTCGATACGCTGGTTTCCCGTCAGTGGTTAACGCCGGATGGTGAAACGCTGACTCCTCTTGGGCTGGAAAAGCTGGCACAGATGGGGACTGTCCTGGCGGCGGGCTCATCCCGGCGGAAGTTAACCTGCGGTTGTCTGGACTGGAGCGAACGACGTTATCATCCTGGTGGTGTGCTTGGCGCAACGCTGCTGCGCTGGTTCAGTGAACAGCGATGGATAAAAACCGAACAGGGCAGCCGCCATGTCATCTTCACACCTCTTGGCATTCGTAAACTCGAAACCGAGTTTGGTGTTAAAACGACACGCTAGATGGTCTGTTTTGCGAAAGCGTTCCCGGAAATATGTCATATTTCTGTCACACTCTGTTGTGATTGATAACAACAAGAGGTCGTAGGGATGAATAAATCGTTAATCGCCGCAGCCGTGGCAGGGGCTGTATTATTGTCAACCGCCGCGCAGGCGCAGACCGCGCCGGAAGGGTATCAGCTTCAACAAGTATTGATGATGAGTCGGCATAACTTACGTGCACCTTTAGCCAATAATGGCAGCGTTCTTGAACAGTCCACCCCCAAACAATGGCCAGAATGGGATGTCCCCGGCGGACAACTCACTACTAAAGGCGGTGTGCTGGAAATCTATATGGGCCACTACATGCGAGAGTGGCTGGCAGAGCAGGGGATGGTGAAATCGGGCGAATGCCCAGCGCCGGACACGGTTTATACCTACGCTAACAGCCTGCAGCGTACGGTCGCCACGGCGCAGTTCTTTGTCACCGGAGCTTTTCCGGGGTGTGACGTTCCGGTCCATCATCAGGAAAAAATGGGCACCATGGATCCCACCTTTAACCCGGTGATCACCGATGATTCCGCTGCCTTCAGCCAGCAGGCCGTTCAGGCCATGGAGAAAGAGCGTAGTAAAATGCAGCTCAACGATAGCTATCAGTTGCTTGAGCAAATGACCGACTACAAAGACTCTCCGTCCTGCAAAGAAAAACAGCAGTGTTCCCTGACCGATGCCAAAGATACGTTTAGTGCGAAATACCAGCAGGAGCCAGGCGTTTCGGGGCCGCTGAAGGTGGGGAATTCGCTGGTTGATGCCTTCACGCTGCAATATTACGAAGGCTTCCCAATGGACAAAGTTGCCTGGGGCGAGATTAAATCCGATCAGCAGTGGAAGGTTCTGTCGAAGCTGAAAAACGGCTATCAGGATAGCCTGTTCACCTCCCCGGAAGTGGCGCAGAACGTCGCCAAACCACTGGTGAAATATATTGATAATGCGCTGGTTACTGAACGCGCGAAAGCACCGAAAATAACCGTGCTGGTGGGGCATGATTCAAATATCGCTTCGCTGCTCACCGCGCTGGATTTTAAACCGTACCAGCTTCACGATCAGAACGAGCGTACGCCGATTGGCGGGAAGATCGTTTTCCAGCGCTGGCATGACAGCAACGCAAATCGTGATCTGATGAAAATCGAGTATGTGTATCAGAGCTCGCAGCAGTTGCGTAATGCAGATGTCCTGACGCTGAAATCCCCTGCGCAGCGCGTAACGCTGGAGCTGAAAGGATGTCCGATAGATGCGGATGGTTTTTGCCCGATAGATAAGTTCGACAGCGTGCTGAATGAGGCGGCTAAGTAAAAGAAAAACTCCCCCGTGTTCGCGGGGGAGTCTGAGCACTAGACGTTTTTACGTTCGATAGTCTGTTCACCCCAAAAGAGCGAATCTTTGTCTGTTTTTTCAAAGGCTTTGATGAGTACCTCATCGCTACCTTCTTCCCAAATTTTTTCCGCCAGTTTCTCGTCATAATGTGCGACTTCAAAAATGGCTTCGGCTATTTCCGGCGATGTATTGCGCAGACTTGCCCATTCGCCGACGCGATGGGCTTTCGCTTCTTGAGTTGGCATTCGAATCCTCCTGTTGAAGATTAGCCGTTGAGTTTTACTGCCAGACCTGCGACATATTCACCCTGATAGCGGGCGATAGATAATTCTTCCTGACTTGGCTGGCGGGAGCCGTCGCCTCCGGCAATGGTGGTTGCACCGTAAGGGGTACCGCCGCGAACTTGAGAGACATCAAACAGCTCTTGCGCCGCGTAACCGATAGGCACAATCACCATCCCATGGTGGGCAAGCGTAGTCCAGGTGGATGTAATGGTTTGTTCCTGACCGCCGCCGGTTCCCGTTGAGCTGAATACGCTGGCGAGTTTGCCGTACAGGCCGCCAGAGGCCCACAGCCCGCCAGTCTGGTCGAGGAAGGTACGCATCTGACCGGACATATTGCCAAAGCGCGTGGGGGTACCAAAAATGATGGCGTCGTAATCAGCCAGTTCTTGCGGGGTTGCGACTGGTGCGTTTTGTGTTTTGCCGCCAGCCTTAAGGAAAATCTCAGGCTGCATGGTCTCTGGTACGCGCTTAATAATCACTTCCGCGCCATCTACCTTATTTGCGCCTTCTGCGACTGCATGGGCCATAGTTTCAATGTGTCCGTACATGGAATAATAAAGCACCAGAACTTTTGCCATTTTACACTACTCCTCGAGTTAACCGTGTCCGTAGCGACTCGCTACCTACCTTTAAAGATATGACGTACTGTCAGGAGTGCAAATTTCACAATCACTTCTTTGATTTATAACAATTTTTATAACAACCTGCTTTGTAGCAAAATGATACATATTTAACCGGGTAGAATTCGGTAGTCATAAGAAAGACTTATTGATTTCTTGGGGTGATTATTTCTTTGCCACTCTTGATCCTGTTGCAGGATATTACAGTTAGCGTCTTCCCGGTCCACGCTTCACTATGCTTAATCCCACGCAGTTATTTTCAGGGCATCGCCCGTAACGCTGCGTGAGGTATCACTCCTCAGTACCTATGCAATATGATGTCTAATCAATGACGGAGGTCAGTAATGGCAAACCATCGGGGCGGTTCCGGCAACTTTGCGGAAGACCGCGAAAGAGCATCAGAAGCAGGTCGAAAAGGTGGCCAGCACAGCGGGGGCAACTTTAAGAATGACCCGCAACGCGCTTCAGAGGCAGGCAAAAAAGGGGGCAAAAATAGCCACGGCAACAACAAATCGTAATTGTCGGGCTATCTGTCAGATATGTCGTGACGGCTGAGTATCAGAGACAGACGTTACGTAGCCACCGCCGCCGGGTCCTTCCGGCGGTTTTTTTTGTCTGCAAGGTTGAACTGTAACAAAACGCAACGCAGACTAATGACATTCAGTTAATCGGGTGTCTCATGTCATTACTTTCTCGTTATTCCTTCTCTGTTAAACCTCAGGAAGCGATCCTCATTGTGATCACCATGTTCTGGGGGGGCACATTTTTGGCAGTGCAATATGCCGTTACCCTGAGCGGGCCTTTTTTCTTTGTCGGTGTGCGTTTTGCCACTGCCGCGCTGGCGGTCGCGCTTTTGTCGTTACACACATTGCATAAGCTGACGTGGCTGGAAGTCAAAGCTGGGGTTGCAATCGGTATCTCAATTGCGCTGGGCTATAGCCTGCAAACCTGGGGGCTACAGTTTATTCCCAGCAGTAAATCGGCGTTTATTACCGCGATGTACGTACCGTTGGTGCCGCTTTTACAATGGCTATGCCTGGGGCGCATGCCTGGCCTGATGCCGTGCGTCGGCATTGTGCTGGCCTTTATCGGATTGATTTTTCTTGCCGGACCGGGAGGCAATTTACTGGCTTTAGGCGAAGGCGAGTGGATCACGCTCGCCGGCGCGGTGGCGATTGCGGCAGAAATTATCCTGATTAGCGCGTGGGCGGGAAAAGTGGATGTACGTCGGGTAACGGTAGTGCAACTGGCAACCGCTTCGATAGTCGCATTTATGGCGATGGGACCGGCCGGATAGACCGTGCCGCCAATGTCTACGGGATTGCTGGTGGTGGCGCTGGGGCTGGGGATTTTCAGCGCGATTATTCAGGTCACCATGAACTGGGCGCAGCGTAGCGTTTCGCCGACGCGCGCGACGGTTATTTATACCGGTGAGCCGGTGTGGGCGGGGATCTTTGGCCGTCTGGCGGGTGAACGTTTACCGCTACTTGCATTGCTTGGTGCGGCATTCATTATTGTTGGCGTACTGGTCAGCGAGCTGAAGTTCAAAAAGAAAAAAGCGCTTGGACAAGAGGCGCCGCCGGAATCGCTTTAATTTAACCATTCACCGCGTGATTTGGTATGCTGACGCCCTCACAAGAAGGAGAGGGCGCATGGTCCAACGCGCAGAGAAAAAAACAGGTAAGCGCTCGCAGGCCGTCAGTGCAAAACGCCAGGCCATCTTAACCGCGGCATTAAATATCTTCTCCCAATATGGGATCCACGGCACTCGCCTGGAGCAGGTGGCAGAGCAGGCGGGCGTGTCAAAAACCAATTTACTTTATTACTACCCGTCAAAAGAGGTGCTTTATATCGCCGTTTTACGGCAGATCCTCGACATCTGGCTAGCTCCATTGAAAGCTTTTCGCGAAGACTTTGCACCGCTGGTGGCCATTAAAGAATACATTCGCCTTAAGCTGGAAGTGTCGCGCGATTACCCTCAGGCCTCACGGCTGTTTTGTATGGAGATGCTGGCCGGAGCGCCTTTATTGATGGCAGAACTGGAGGGGGATCTCAAAACGCTAATTGATGAGAAATCTGCGCTGATTGCCGGTTGGATCAAAAGCGGAAAACTGGCTCCGGTCGATCCGCATCATCTGATTTTTATGATTTGGGCTTCAACTCAGCACTACGCCGACTTTGCCCCACAGGTAGAGGCGGTGACGGGCGCAACGCTGCGTGATGAAGCCTTTTTTAACCAAACGGTGGAGAGCGTACAGCGGATGATTATTGAAGGGATCCGCGTGCGTTAACTGGCCGGTGGTAACGGGCAGCTTAAATCGCCTTCTTCACACTGCAAGAGCGAGGCGAGAAACGCTTCGCGCTCGTTGGTCTTATCCATCAGGCACTGGCTGGAAATCATCGCCTGAACGCTACCGCCCTCGGTGCCAGAACTGATTAACGCACAGTCCGCATCGCGCAAAGTTATCCATGATATTTGCGCTTTTTTCAGTAAATCGCGCTGGGTTGGGGCGGCGCGCTTCAGCGCATTCTGGTACGTTTCATTAAGTTTGGCGTCGGCCGCCTTATACTGCTCTGCCGCACAGGTGTTCATCTCAATCTGCGTGTTCGCGTTGGCGCAGTCATCCGCCAGCGCCTGGCCGCTCAGCAGCAGCGCTGCACATGTCAGTACGATTCGTTTCATGCTTCCCTCTGGCTTCATAAAAAAAGGCCCCGTTACCGGAGCCTTAATTAACCACAACCTTAGCCGATTGTCATCAGGCTGGCGTTCCCCCCGGCTGCGGCGGTATTGACGCTCAGGGAGCGCTCAATATACAGCCTTTCCAGCAGGATATTGCTTTCGCCGCGGGCAAAGCCCTGGACTGACACAATCGCCCCTTCGCGGGCCGCCACTGCTTCACACAGTGCGCGAAGCTGATCGGAATCGCCGTGGAAAATAACCGCATCAAACGGCTGCATGGCGATGTTGTCCGCTTTGGCAAACTGAATGCGCCCGGAAACCGCGGCTGGCAGGCGTTTTGCCAGGTCGCGATGGAACGTATCATCTGGCCACAGGATTAAGCTACCAACGGAAGTTACAGCGGCAACTTGTACCAGTGCGTCCTGTTCGTCATCGGCGATACACAGCACGCGTTCGCGCGGCAACAGCGTCCAGGTATTGCGCTCGCCGGTGGGTCCTGGCAGCAGGCGTTGCGTTCCGGCCTGCGCCAGTTCACCAAACTGTTGGCAGAGCGCACGCAGTGCTGGACGATCGGTTGCCCATTCGCTAAGCGCTTCCAGCGGCTGAACGAGCGCCGTTTTAAGCTGTGCATCGACCGGGTATTCGGCATCCTGACGGGCAAGCGTAATGCCTAACGCATTTTCCGGACGGTTTGCCAGCAGGCGGTACAGATACAGCGGTCCACCCGCTTTTGGCCCGGTTCCTGACAAGCCTTCGCCACCGAATGGCTGCACTCCGACGACGGCGCCGACCATATTGCGGTTAACGTACAGGTTCCCCACATGTGCCGAACCCGTGACCTGGGCGATGGTTTCATCGATACGGGTGTGCACGCCCAGCGTCAGGCCGTAGCCGGAGGCATTAATTTGCTCAATCAGGCTGCCCAGATTGTTGCGGGTGTAACGCACCACGTGCAGTACCGGACCGAACACCTCTTTTTGCAATTCGTCGAAGCTTTCCAGCTCGATAAGCGTCGGCGCGATAAAGGTACCGGTTTGCCATTCACGCGCATCGTCGCTGTTTTCGCGCACGGCCTGGAACACCGGACGCCCTTTAGCGCGCATGGCCTGAATATAGCGCTCAATATTGGCTTTGGCTTCTTCATCGATTACCGGTCCAATATCGGTGGTCAGACGGCCCGGGTTACCCATGCGACATTCCGCCATCGCGCCACGCAGCATTTTCAGCGTATGGTCGGCGACATCGTCCTGCAGACACAGGACGCGAAGCGCGGAGCAGCGCTGTCCGGCGCTGTCAAAGGCAGAAGCCAGAACGTCGACCACGACCTGTTCCGTTAACGCAGAAGAGTCGACGATCATGGCGTTCATCCCGCCGGTTTCGGCGATAAGCGGGATTGGGCGCCCCTGAGCATCGAGGCGGGTCGCGATATTGCGTTGCAACAGCGTGGCGACTTCCGTTGAGCCGGTAAACATGACGCCGCGTACGCGCTCATCGGAAGTGAGCTGTGCCCCGACCGTTTCGCCTTGACCAGGCAACAGTTGCACCACGCCTGGCGGCACACCTGCTTCGAGTAAAATGGCAATACCCTGGGCGGCAATCAGCGGAGTTTGTTCCGCGGGTTTTGCCAACACGCTGTTGCCCGCCGCCAGCGCAGCGGCAATCTGCCCGGTGAAAATGGCCAGCGGGAAGTTCCACGGGCTGATACAGACCACCGGCCCTAACGGACGATGGGTTTCATTATCGAAGTCATCGCGGACCTGACCGGCATAATAGTGCAGGAAGTCAACCGCTTCGCGTACTTCCGCAATGGCGTTGCTGAAGGTTTTGCCTGCTTCGCGCACCAGAATGCCAATTAACTGCTGCATCTGGCCTTCCATCAGAACGGCGGCGCGATGCAAAATAACGGCGCGCTCTTGTGGCGGTGTGGCGAACCAGATCGGCGCGTTATTTACCGCGTTCTGCAATGCCTGTTCCACTTCGCTGTGGGTTGCTTCACGCACGTAACCGACAATGTCTTTCGGTTCGGCCGGGTTGACGACTGGGGTCATTTCACCGTCAGCAACCGGATGTTCGAGCATCGGTTTTGCGTGCCATTTTTGCAGTGCGCTGTTGAGTAGGGCAGAGGACAGCGAGGCCAGACGATGTTCGTTTGCTAAATCCAGACCGCCTGAGTTTTCTCGGCCTTTACCGTACAGATCACGCGGCAGGGCAATCTTCGGATGTGGCAGACCGGCCTGGCCTTCCTGCTGCGCCAGTTTTTCAACGGCTTCGACCGGATCGGCTACCAGTTCATCCAGCGGCAGGGTAGTGTCTGCAATGCGATTGACGAATGAAGTGTTGGCGCCGTTTTCCAGCAGACGACGCACCAGATATGCCAGCAGCGTTTCATGCGTGCCTACCGGTGCATAAATGCGGCATGGACGGTTCAGTTTGCCATCGGCAACTTTACCGGTGACCTGCTCATACAGCGGTTCGCCCATACCGTGCAGGCACTGGAACTCGTACTGACCAGGATAGTAGTTTTGACCGGCCAACTGATAAATCGCCGCCAGCGTATGGGCGTTGTGGGTGGCGAACTGCGGGTAGATCAGATTCGGTACCGCAAGCAGTTTTTTCGCACAGGCCAGATAGGAAACGTCGGTGTAGACCTTACGGGTATAGACCGGATAACCTTCCAGGCCATCCATCTGGGCACGTTTGATTTCGCTATCCCAGTAGGCGCCCTTAACCAGGCGGATCATCAGGCGACGGCGGCTGCGCGTGGCGAGGTCAATCAGGTGGTCGATAACATACGGGCAGCGCTTCTGGTAGGCCTGAATAACAAAGCCGATACCGTTCCAGCCCGCGAGTTCAGGTTCAAAGCACAGTTTTTCCAGCAGATCGAGGGAGATCTCCAGTCGGTCGGCCTCTTCAGCATCGATATTGATACCGATGTCGTACTGGCGGGCCAGCAAAGTAAGCGACTTCAGACGCGGATAGAGTTCATCCATCACGCGGTCATACTGCGCACGGCTATAACGCGGATGCAGCGCCGACAGCTTGATAGAAATGCCCGGCCCTTCATAGATGCCGCGGCCGTTAGAGGCTTTACCAATGGCGTGGATTGCCTGTTGGTACGAAACCATGTAAGCCTGGGCATCGGCGGCGGTCAGAGCCGCTTCGCCCAGCATGTCGTAAGAGTAGCGGAAACCTTTTTCTTCCAGTTTACGGGCGTTAGCCAGCGCTTCGGCAATAGTCTCTCCGGTGACGAACTGTTCGCCCATCAGGCGCATTGCCATGTCGACGCCTTTACGCACCAGTGGTTCACCGCTCTTGCCGATAATACGGTTGAGTGAGCGTGAGAGGCTGGCTTCGTTATGCGTAGAAACCAGACGACCGGTAAACAACAGCCCCCAGGTCGCTGCGTTGACGAACAGAGACGGGCTGCGTCCAATGTGCGACTGCCAGTTGCCGTTGCTGATTTTGTCGCGAATTAACGCATCGCGGGTGGCCTTATCTGGAATACGCAGCAGGGCTTCGGCCAGACACATCAGCGCGACGCCTTCCTGTGAAGAAAGGGAGAATTCCTGCAATAAACCTTGTACCATCCCGGCGCGGCCACTGGCGGTCTTCTGGTTACGCAGTTTGTCAGCCAGATCGTACGCCAGCTTGTGCGCTTGCTCTGCGATGGGTTGCGGCAGACGAGCCTGCTCCATCAGCATTGGCACGGCATCGGTTTCGGCTCGGCGGTACGCGGCGGTGATTGCTGCGCGGGAAACAGACTGCGGCAGGATCTGTTCGGCAAACTCCAGGAAAGGCTGATGTGCTTCATTCTGTGGCGTGGTTGACTCCTCACCCTCATTCGCGGCACCCGCCAGCAGAGCCGGTAGTTCAGGAAGCGCGTCGTCATTTTCCAGTCTTTCGAGATAATTAAAGATGGCTTGTTTGATCAGCCAATGTGGCGTGCGATCGATTCGTGATGCTGCTGTTTTAATACGCTCGCGAGTGGCGTCATCCAGCTTAACCCCCATCGTGGTGGTTCCCATGCCGTTTACTCCTGTTGTACTGAAATACGGGTCTGATAGTTACCGAGAAATATCCACCATGTTGCAACTTTGTGCAACCGTGTTAAATGTGACTTGGTTTGCAAGCTTGGAAATGAATGAAATGTTAATAAAAATGACTCTTATGATATGGGCTGTAAAAATTACAGAATCTTTTTCTCTGCGGTAGTTAACACTTTTAAAAGGTGCAACCGAAAAAAATGTGAGAGAGTGCAACCTACAGAAAAATGCTATCTACTCTGGATCAAATTTGATGTAAATGGTGTGTTAAATCGATTGTGAATAACCATCGCTTCCGGCAGGATACGGTCGCCCTGGTCAACATAGATATCTTTGCCACGTTCCGGCAGGGTAATAAAACGGCAAGCCACGGCATTGCTGATACATAATTTTGGAGAGTTTTGATGGCTATTAGCACACCGATGTTAGTGACATTCTGTGTCTATATTTTCGGCATGATATTGATAGGGTTTATTGCATGGCGTTCAACCAAAAACTTTGACGATTACATTCTGGGTGGACGCAGTCTGGGTCCATTCGTGACCGCGTTATCCGCTGGGGCATCTGACATGAGCGGCTGGTTGCTGATGGGTTTGCCCGGCGCGATTTTCCTGTCGGGGATTTCAGAAAGCTGGATCGCCATCGGCCTTATTTTGGGCGCATGGATCAACTGGAAGCTGGTGGCCGGACGTTTACGCGTACATACCGAATACAATAACAATGCGCTGACGTTACCGGATTACTTTACCGGTCGCTTTGAAGATAAAAGCCGAATTCTGCGTATTATCTCCGCGCTGGTTATTTTGCTGTTTTTCACCATCTATTGTGCTTCAGGGATTGTGGCAGGGGCGCGTCTGTTTGAAAGCACCTTTGGCATGAGCTACGAAACAGCGCTGTGGGCAGGGGCGGCCGCGACGATCATTTATACCTTTATTGGTGGTTTCCTGGCGGTTAGCTGGACCGATACCGTCCAGGCCAGCCTGATGATCTTTGCTCTGATCCTGACGCCGGTAATGGTCATTATTGGCGTGGGTGGATTTGAAGATTCGCTGGAAGTGATTAAACAAAAGAGCATTGAGAACGTGGATATGTTCAAAGGGCTGAATTTTGTTGCCATCATTTCCCTGATGGGCTGGGGTCTGGGCTACTTTGGCCAGCCGCATATTCTGGCGCGCTTTATGGCAGCAGATTCCCACCATAGCATCGTTCATGCTCGCCGTATCAGTATGACCTGGATGATCCTGTGTCTGGCAGGTGCCGTGGCCGTGGGCTTCTTTGGTATTGCTTACTTTAACAACAACCCACAGCTTGCCGGTGCCGTTAACCAGAACGCCGAGCGTGTGTTTATTGAACTGGCGCAAATCCTGTTCAACCCGTGGATTGCCGGTATTCTGCTGTCTGCGATCCTCGCTGCGGTTATGTCGACCTTGAGCTGCCAGCTGCTGGTGTGCTCCAGCGCAATCACCGAAGATTTGTACAAAGCGTTCCTGCGTAAAAATGCCAGCCAGAAAGAGTTGGTATGGATTGGCCGCATCATGGTGCTGGTCGTGGCGCTGGTGTCTATCGCGCTGGCGGCGAACCCGGAGAACCGCGTGCTGGGTCTGGTAAGCTACGCCTGGGCGGGCTTCGGCGCGGCGTTTGGTCCGGTGGTTCTGTTCTCGGTAATGTGGTCGCGTATGACCCGTAACGGCGCGCTGGCAGGGATGATCATCGGTGCGGTGACGGTAATCGTCTGGAAGCAGTTTGCCTGGCTAGGTCTGTATGAAATTATCCCGGGCTTTGTTTTCGGCAGCATCGGTATTGTGGTCTTCAGCCTGTTGGGTAAAGCGCCATCAACGGCTATGCAGCAACGTTTTGCCGAGGCTGATGCGCATTATCACTCAGCTCCGCCATCGCGTTTACAGGCAGAATAATTTATCTCCTGTCCCTGAAAGCCCGCTGCGCGCGGGCTTTTTATTGTGCCCCCGCAAACCTGCATAATCATTACCCGCCTAACTGTTTACATTAAGTCATCATTCTCAAAACATTCTGCTTGAGTTTTTCTTTGCTGTAATGATAATCACTATCACTGTAATTTACTTTTCTTTTCATCAATTGACCGAGAATAACGTTTAAGGGTTCTTCGCATGTTTGTTCCATTTCTAATTATGTTGCGCGAAGGGTTAGAGGCCGCGCTGATTGTCAGCCTGATTGCCAGCTACCTGAAACGGACTCAGCGTGGTCGATGGATTGGTGTGATGTGGATTGGTGTTCTGCTGGCGGCGGCGTTATGTCTGGCGTTAGGAATTTTCATCAACGAAACCACCGGTGAATTTCCGCAAAAAGAACAGGAGCTGTTTGAAGGCATCGTGGCGGTCATTGCCGTGGTGATCCTCACCTGGATGGTATTCTGGATGCGTAAAGTTTCCCGCAACGTCAAAGTCCAGCTTGAACAGGCTGTCGATAACGCGTTGCAGCGTGGCAACCATCACGGCTGGGCGCTGGTGATGATGGTCTTTTTTGCTGTTGCCCGTGAAGGGCTGGAGTCGGTGTTCTTCCTGCTGGCAGCATTCCAGCAGGATGTAGGTATCTGGCCGCCGTTAGGCGCGATGCTGGGACTGGCTACCGCGGTGGTACTGGGTTACCTGATTTACCTCGGCGGCATTCGCCTCAATCTCGGGGCATTTTTCAAATGGACCAGCCTGTTCATTTTGCTGGTGGCTGCCGGTCTTGCTGCTGGGGCAATCCGTGCTTTCCACGAAGCTGGGTTGTGGAATCATTTTCAGGATGTGGCGTTTGACCTGAGCAGCGTGCTGTCGACGCATTCGCTGTTTGGCACATTGATGGAAGGCATTTTCGGCTATCAGGAAGCGCCAAGCGTTAGTGAAGTCGCTGTCTGGTTTATCTACCTGATTCCGGCGTTGATTATGTTTGCGTTACCGCCGCGTTCAGGCACTACGGCATCGCGTACCGCACCTTGATAAAAACGCGATGCAGAATACTTTTTAGTTACAACATACTTATTTATAGGGATAGGTTATGACGTTTAATTTTCGCCGTAGTGCGCTGCAGCTAGGTATCGCCGCGCTGTTTGCCTCCGCTTTTAATGCACAAGCTGCCGATATTCCGCAGGTGAAAGTCACGGTTAACGACAAACAATGTGAACCGATGACTATCACGGTTAATGCAGGGAAAACGCAGTTCATCATCCAGAACCATAGCCAGAAAGCGCTGGAGTGGGAGATCCTCAAAGGCGTTATGGTGGTTGAAGAGCGCGAAAACATTGCACCGGGCTTTAGCCAGAAAATGACCGCTAACCTCCAGCCGGGCGAATATGATATGACCTGCGGCCTGTTGACTAACCCGAAAGGCAAACTGATCGTAAAAGGTAGCGCAACGGCGGATGCCGCGCAAAGCGATGCTCTGCTGAGTCTGAGCGGCGCGATTACCGAATACAAAGCCTATGTGACAGCCGAAACCGCGCAGTTGGTTGCGGGCACCAAAGCCTTTACCGATGCGATTAAAGCTGGCGATCTGGAAAAAGCGAAATCGCTGTATGCGCCAACCCGTCAGCATTATGAGCGTATTGAACCGATTGCTGAACTGTTCTCCGATCTCGATGGCAGCATCGATGCACGTGAAGATGATTATGAGCAAAAAGCCGCCGATCCTAAATTCACCGGCTTCCACCGCCTGGAGAAAGCGCTGTTTGGCGACAATACCACCAAAGGTATGGATAAGTACGCCGACCAATTAAACAGCGATGTTCTTGACCTGCAAACGCGTATTAGCGAGCTGGCTTTCCCACCGTCTAAAGTTGTTGGCGGGGCAGCAGGACTGATTGAAGAAGTTGCTGCCAGCAAAATCAGTGGGGAAGAAGATCGCTATAGCCATACCGATCTGTGGGATTTCCAGGCCAACGTTGATGGTGCGCAGAAAATTGTCGATCTCCTGCGTCCTCAGTTGCAAAAATCCAATGCTGAACTGCTTGCGAAGGTGGATGCGAACTTCAAAAAGGTCGATACCATTCTGAGCAAGTACCGTACCAAAGACGGCTTTGAAACCTATGACAAACTGACTGATGCCGATCGTAATGCACTGAAAGGGCCAATCACGACGCTGGCGGAAGATTTGTCGCAATTACGCGGTGTTCTGGGTCTGGACTAAGCACTATGCAGCAAGATAATGAAAACGGCGTGAGCGAACCGTCACGCCGACGTTTACTGAAAGGGATGGGCGCCCTGGGTGGGGCGCTGGCGCTGGCGGGTGGGTGTCCGGTTGCCCACGCGCAAAAATCACAAAGCGCGCCGGGCACGTTGTCTCCGGATGCACGTAGTGAAGCGCAGCCGTTTTATGGTCAGCATCAGGCGGGGATCCTGACGCCGCAGCAGGCATCAATGATGCTGGTGGCATTCGATGTTCTCGCCAGCGATAAGGCCGATCTTGAGCGGTTATTCCGGTTGCTGACCAGCCGGTTTGCGTTTCTGACCACCGGTGGACCGGCGCCGGATACGCCGAATCCGCGTCTCCCCCCTATGGATTCAGGTATCCTCGGCGCATACATTGCGCCAGACAACCTGACGATGACGTTGTCAGTCGGCTCCTCGCTGTTTGATGAACGCTATGGCCTGAAATCGCAGATGCCGAAAAAGCTGCAAAAAATGACCCGTTTCCCGAATGATTCGCTGGATGCGGCGCTGTGCCATGGCGATGTGCTGCTGCAGATTTGTGCCAACACCCAGGACACCGTCATCCACGCGTTGCGCGATATCATTAAACATACGCCCGATCTCCTTAGCGTGCGCTGGAAACGTGAAGGTTTTATTTCCGATCACGCCGCACGTAGTAAAGGCAAAGAGACCCCGGTCAATTTGCTTGGCTTTAAAGACGGCACCGCGAATCCGGACGCTGCGGATGCGAAGTTGATGCAAGACGTGGTGTGGGTTACGGACGGGCAGGGCGAGCCTGCCTGGGCACAAGGCGGTAGCTATCAGGCCGTCAGGCTCATTCAGTTTCGCGTTGAGTTCTGGGATCGTACGCCGCTGAAAGAGCAGCAAACGATTTTTGGTCGCGATAAACACACCGGCGCGCCGCTGGGTATGCGGCATGAGCATGATGTGCCTGACTATGCCAGCGATCCTGAAGGCGAAGTGATTGCGCTCGACAGCCATATCCGCCTGGCAAACCCACGCACGAAAGAAACCGACTCGAGCCTGATGATGCGTCGTGGCTACAGTTATTCGCTCGGTGTGACTAATTCCGGTCAACTGGATATGGGGCTGTTGTTTGTTTGCTATCAACACGATCTGGAAAAAGGATTTTTGACGGTGCAGAAACGTCTGAACGGTGAAGCGCTCGAAGAGTATGTCAAACCGATTGGTGGGGGATATTTTTTTGCTTTGTCGGGTGTTAAAACTGCAGACAATTATCTGGGACAGTCTCTGCTCGAAGCCTGATGATTATGCCCCGCAGTACAGCGGGGTTTTTCCTGACATCTTGATGAAGGAACAAACTATTTTTTATGATCGGTATGCGACTGAAATAATTCTGTCATCTCTGGGTAAGAAACTGTTTCTGGTGATAAGATAGAATTTAAGTTAACAACAAGTAAAAATATTGTTGCATTAGCGAAAGGTTATGATGTACTTATAAGTAATAGCGGTAGTTCCCGGCGGTGATAGTCATTCACTATGGAGATCGCGAATGGAAAAGTCCTGTACTGGACACGTTTTTCACAGTAACAGCAGTACCTTACGCGGACGTTTCTCTTCCGGTAGCCACCTCGTCACCGCTAAATCTCTCTCTCATTCACTTCTTATCCTTGTTACTGACGCCCTGTGCGGTGCGCGTAGCCGTGTGTGGCGTCTTATCCGAAAGCAAGCAATGGCTTACAAGGAAGCCAACCCTCAGATGTTCGTGCGCATAATCGTGCCGCCAACGGCGCGTGTGATGTATACCTACAACTCAAGGTGCTATCCATGGGAAGACAAAAAGCAGTGATCAAAGCTCGTCGTGAAGCAAAACGTGTGCTGAGGCGGGATTCGCGTAGCCATAAGCAACGTGAAGATGAATCGGTCACCTCGCTTGTGCAGATGGGCGGCGTAGAAGCGATTGGTATGGCGCGTGACAGTCGCGACGCCACGCCAATCACGGCGCGGAATGAAGCTCAGGCGCACTACCTGAATGCTATCGAGAGTAAACAGCTGATCTTCGCCACCGGTGAAGCCGGGTGTGGTAAAACCTGGATCAGCGCGGCAAAAGCAGCAGAGGCCCTGATCCATAAAGACGTGGACAGGATCATTGTAACCCGTCCAGTTCTGCAAGCTGATGAAGACCTCGGCTTCTTACCTGGAGATGTTTCCGAGAAGTTCGCTCCCTATTTTCGCCCCGTGTATGACGTGCTGGTGAAACGGCTGGGAGCCTCCTTCATGCAATATTGCCTGCGACCTGAGATTGGTAAGGTGGAAATCGCGCCGTTCGCCTATATGCGTGGACGTACATTTGAAAATGCAGTGGTCATTCTTGACGAGGCTCAGAACGTCACTGCGGCGCAAATGAAGATGTTTTTGACCCGCCTCGGGGAGAATGTGACGGTAATTGTGAATGGGGATGTGACCCAGTGCGATCTACCAGCCCACGTTCGCTCAGGGCTTAGCGATGCGCTGGCCCGTTTCGAAGAAGATGAGATGGTTGGGATTGTTCGTTTCAATAAAGACGATTGCGTCCGCTCTGCGCTTTGTCAGCGGACGCTCAACGCTTACAACTGATATGTACTCCGTCTTCAAGGCCCGGGAAACCGGGCTTTGTTGTTTGACGCCAGTACATGACCGGTCGGGGCTTCTCATCCCCCCGCAGATGTGCAACATGCGAAAAAAAAGCCCGTACTTTCGTACGAGCTCTTCTTAAAATATGGCGGTGAGGGGGGGATTGACTCGCTTTGCTCGCCCCTGCGGGGCAGCCCGTTCGCTGCGCTCCCGGTCTGTCCAACTGGCTGCGCCAGTAGTCGAACCCCGATCGGGGCTTCTCATCCCCCCGCAGATGTGCAACATGCGAAAAAAAAGCCCGTACTTTCGTACGAGCTCTTCTTAAAAGATGGCGGTGAGGGGGGGATTGACTCGCTTTGCTCGCCCCTGCGGGGCAGCCCGTTCGCTGCGCTCCCGGTCTGTCCAACTGGCTGCGCCAGTAGTCGAACCCCGGTCGGGGCTTCTCATCCCCCCGCAGATGTGCAACATGCGAAAAAAAAGCCCGTACTTTCGTACGAGCTCTTCTTAAAATATGGCGGTGAGGGGGGGATTCGAACCCCCGATACGTTGCCGTATACACACTTTCCAGGCGTGCTCCTTCAGCCACTCGGACACCTCACCATATTGTTGTCCCTGTGCTACTGGAACGGGCGCTAATGTAGGGGAAACACCGCCCCGCCGTCAATCAACTTTTTGAAAAAAATGTGCATTTACACAAACTTCAAGCAACATGGAGCATAAATAAGCGGGAATTGTTTTTTTTGCCAGCATCCTAAAATTTGCTACTCTGATGTTCCCTCGAAAAATGATGATAATAAGTGCGAGAAAGTTCCGCACAACAATGTTCAGGAGACAATATGGATATAATTTTCTATCACCCAACATTCGATACGACCTGGTGGATTAATGCGTTGGCAAAGGCAATACCTGGTGCGAACGTACGTGAGTGGAAAGCGGGTGATAATGCACATGCTGACTATGCGCTGGTCTGGCATCCGCCGGTTGAAATGCTCGCAGGACGAAAATTAAAAGCCGTATTTGCGCTGGGCGCGGGCGTCGATTCTATTCTCAGTAAACTCAATGCTCATCCGGAAATGTTGGATGCGTCGATCCCGCTTTTCCGGCTGGAAGATACGGGTATGGGCCTGCAAATGCAGGAATATGCGGTCAGTCAGGTGCTGCACTGGTTTCGTCGCTTTGATGATTATCAGGCATTGAAAAATCAGGCGAAATGGCAACCGTTGTCAGAATATACTCGCGAGGAGTTTACCGTCGGGATCATGGGGGCAGGGGTATTGGGCGCAAAAGTTGCCGAAAGCCTGCAAGCATGGGGATTCCCACTGCGCTGCTGGAGTCGTACGCGTAAATCCTGGTCTGGCGTGGAAAGCTTCGCCGGTACTGAGGAACTGGGCGCGTTTTTGAGTCAAACTCGTGTGCTGATCAACCTCCTGCCTAATACGGCAGAAACCGTAGGCATTATTAACGCGGGTTTACTCAGCCAGTTGCAGGATGGTGCGTACGTACTGAACCTGGCGCGTGGTGTTCATCTCAATGAAGACGATCTTCTGGCATCGCTGGACAGCGGCAAGGTGAAAGGTGCCATGCTGGATGTCTATAGCCGTGAACCGCTGCCGGAAACCAGTCCGCTATGGAAGCATCCGCGTGTGGCAATGACGCCGCATATTGCCGCGGTAACGCGACCAGCAGAGGCAGTGGACTATATTTCCCGGACGATTTTGGAGCTGGAAAATGGGAAATCCGTAACGGGTCAGGTCGATCGCGTTCGGGGATATTGATGGTAACCCGGCAAGTGCCGGGTTTCAGCTAAAATACCCGTCATACTTCAAGCTGCATGTGCGTTGGCTGCGGTTGTTCATCCAATCACCTACTACAAAGCTCATCGGACATCACTCCCTTGCCGCCTGCCTGTAACTCGCATTATTTAGGGTATTAATGGCGGCGATACCTGCTATCCTTGACGGAAAATGACTACAGGAGAGAGTTATGTATCCCGTTGACCTGCATATGCATACCGTCGCCAGCACCCACGCCTACAGCACCTTAAGTGATTACATCGCGGAAGCTCGTCGCAAAGGCATCAAGCTGTTTGCCATTACCGATCATGGACCGGACATGGCGGATGCGCCTCACCACTGGCACTTTATCAATATGCGTATTTGGCCGCGTGTCGTGGATGGCGTGGGGATCCTGCGCGGAATAGAAGCCAATATTAAGAATATTGAAGGTGAAATTGACTGTTCAGGTCCGATGTTTACCTCCCTGGACCTCATTATTGCGGGCTTCCATGAGCCGGTTTTTGCACCTCACGATAAAGACACCAACACCCAGGCAATGATAGCCACGATGGCCAGCGGCAATGTGCACATCATTAGCCATCCGGGAAATCCCAAGTATCCCGTTGATATTACTGCAATTGCGCAGGCGGCGGCGAAGTACCAGGTTGCACTGGAAATCAATAACTCTTCGTTTTTGCATTCGCGTAAGGGCAGTGAGGATAATTGTCGCGCGGTTGCTGCGGCTGTGCGTGATGCCGGCGGCTGGGTGGCGTTAGGGTCGGATTCACATACTGCTTTCACGCTGGGAGAATTTGGCGAATGCCGTAAAATCCTGGATGATGTTAATTTCCCTGAAGACAGAATTTTAAACGTCACACCTAAACGTCTATTGGCGTTTCTGGAATCGCGAGGCATGGAGCCGATCGCGGAATTTGCTGAACTGTAATTGTTACTAACTGGAATATATCAATGAACGAGTTTTCTATCCTGTGTCGTGTACTGGGCTCGCTATTTTACCGCCAACCGCAGGACCCTTTACTGGTTCCCCTGTTTACCCTGATTAGTGAAGGTAAACTGTCAGCCAACTGGCCGCTGGAACAGGACGAACTGCTCACCCGTTTACAGAAGAGCTGCGATATGCCCCAGCTGGCTGCAGATTACAACGCGCTGTTTGTCGGTGACGAGTGTGCAGTGCCGCCTTATCGTAGTGCCTGGGTAGAAGGGGCGAAAGAATCCGATGTTCGTGCATTTCTTTCAGCCCGGGGCATGCCGCTGGCTGATACACCGGCAGATCACATTGGTACGCTGTTGCTGGCGGCTTCATGGCTTGAGGACCAGTCTGCGGAAGATGAAAGTGAGGCGCTTGAAACCTTGTTTGTAGACTACTTGCTGCCCTGGTGCGGTACGTTCCTTGGAAAAGTTGAAGCGCACGCGAACACGCCTTTCTGGCGTACGATAGCACCGCTGACGCGTGATGCCATTGGTGCGATGTGGGACGAATTGCAGGAAGATACAGACGAATAAATGTGATGTGTATCACTTAATAGTGCAACTCAATTTATAAGCTTGCATAAATTGTGTGCGCGATCTCATTCCCATGCCGTTTTTCTGCTAAGATGCGCGGCATGAACATACTTCTCTCAATTGCAATCACAACGGGCATTCTCTCCGGGATCTGGGGATGGGTGGCCGTTTCTCTTGGTTTACTCAGTTGGGCTGGCTTTCTGGGTTGTACGGCTTATTTCGCCTGCCCGCAAGGTGGGTTAAAAGGACTGTGGATCTCGGCGTGTACGCTGTTAAGCGGTGTGGTGTGGGCGTTGGTGATTATTAACGGTAGCGCGCTTGCTCCGCATATGGACATTATTGGTTATGTCATGACAGGAATTGTCGCGTTTCTGATGTGTATCCAGGCAAAGCAATGGTTGCTTTCATTTGTACCGGGCACGTTCATTGGCGCATGTGCAACATTTGCAGGGCAGGGGGACTGGCGACTGGTTGTTCCGTCATTGGCACTGGGTCTGGTATTCGGCTATGCGATGAAAAACAGTGGTCTGTGGCTGGCATCTCGCCGTGAAAATAGAATATCGTCGACGCTGACCAGTAAATAAAAAAGCGTGAGGGATTTCCTCACGCTTTTTATGCTGTATAGACCCATCAGGATTCTGGCGGTACCGACATATGACGGTATTTAACCAGAATGTCATTATCAACTTGTTTCTTATCCTGCAAATCCCACAATCCGCGATCGATGCCGTCATTAATCAGGAAGATAACGCCCGTTTCAATCGCTGACATCAGACAAAGCATAACCGGTTCGTTAGAGGTGTAACCAATTTCACCTTCCAACAGACGCTGGTAGTCAATAAAGCGGAACACCCCAGCCTGTACTTCATAAGACAGAATGGTTTTACTGGTATTCACTGACGACAGGATCTCACCGGTGCTGACGTTAACTACGCGCAGGTTTACCGCTATCTGGTCGAGCTGGTATTGCGTATCGGCGCCAATACCAAAATAACGTGCACCGACACCACCGGATTTAACGTTGCTTTCATAACCGATAATTGACCCTTCCACCATGACGTTTGCCGCGGTCAGGGACTGTAGCGGGATCCGGTTATTAATCGCAACCGTACCGTTTTCCTGAGCTGCACGAATGATTTTGCGTTCGTTAAGCAAGTTCTGTAACCCCTGACGTTCCAGTGGGACGAACCAACGAGAATCTTTCAATGCGGTGACAAGCATAGCCGTGGCGCTTTGCGGGACGGCGGTTGAGAAGTTACTTGCCGGGTAAGGTTTAAATTGGCCAGTCTCATCCTGAATGTTGTATACCGACACAAAGATCTTACCTGTAGGCATAGGCAGATGCGTCAAGTCTTTATAGCTTTGGGCTCGGGGCATTAATGTCGGCTTAGCGGCTTCTTGAGGCGGGGCTGTTAAACATCCGCTGAGTAAAATTACTGCCACCATGATAAGTAAACGCTGCATGATTATTTCCTTTCGTGGCTATAACTTAGAAGTCGGTCGACTGTGTTTGTAAACCCGACACTTCAATAGTCGAAGTTTTCCCCGATTTCCTGTCGGTGACATTCAATTGCAGTTGTCCGTCCCGGTTGGCGATATCAATGATAAAATCATTGGTCACCATTCTTCCTGGTTTACCGGTATTAATGTTGGTGAGTAGGCCACCGAGAATTTGTGACTGAATCGCCTGAGTAAAGTTATCCAGAGCTGACGGGGTTTCAATACCGTAATCGTCATAGCTTGGATCTTTATATGAGTTCTGGGCCTGGGCGCTGTTCAACAGAAAAGCACCATTATTCGGGTTGCCACCAAAGTTTGGGTTGCGAAACTGGAACGTCATGTTTCCGGCCCAACTTAATGGTGAAATTAGCATGAGCAAAACCACTGCATGTTTAACACGCATGAAAGCCTCCGGACAAAATCATGTTTTAGAATTCATCACGCGCTAAATCGCTAGTGCTTAATAGTGTTTGGTCTATTTGCCGGCGATTTAATGCTTCTTCAGTTTCTGCCAATGCGAAGACAACTATTTTGTCGAAGTCTCTTTTCGTTGGGAATAAAAAAGTCTGGAAGATAACGTCTTGATTGACCGTTATGGTGATCCAACTTCCCCAACGCGCACTGGGTCTTTCATTAATGGTTAAGTTTCCTGTGTACTCGCTTTCCCACTTATCACTAAAGGCCCGATAAAAATCATGACCTATTGAAGATACAGTGTGGTCAGTTAACAGTCCGGGAACCTCCACCTCTACGGTTGTCGCTGCGTGCAGACTCCCGGCAGCAAAGAATAAATTTGCTGCCACAATCCAGGTCAAATAGCGTTTCATGGCTTTATCGCCTGAGGTTATCATTGGCCCATGAGACCGCCTGCGTACGATTTTTGACAGCTATCTTTTTGAAAAGATTATAAAGATGTGTTTTTACCGTATTTTCACTGATAAACAGTGAGCGAGCGATTTCAATATTTGAGGCGCCGATACGCAATTTATTAAGGATCTCTTTTTCACGGTGCGTCAGCAGTGCCGACTCCGTGCTGTTATAACGATAATTTCCAGAGTGCGTGATCAGATAACTGGCAAGTTTTTGCGTGAAGTAACATTCACCGCGCAAGATACCCTGCAAGCCGCTTACAACACGCTGCTCGTCTTCAGTTGCGTAAAAAACACCATTGATATGCGGCCAGTTTTCGATATCCCGATAAGGGTAATCATCAGGAGTATTCAACAATAACGTCTTTATATTGTTGTTTTTTCTACTCAAATTATCTTGCCAGTAATGGATCAGTTTTTTATCTGCCTCCATCATATCCAGTAAAACAATGCAGCTGGAGGATATATCATCCAGAGAACGTTGAATATTATGTAGTTTTCCGGTGAGTGCCAGTGATTGTTTTAAATGCTGTAATAATGCAGTTGCCTGCAAAGAAGGTTTTGTGATCAACAATAATGTATGACCATGAATACTATGGACTTCATTAAACATGATGAAACTCCACTTTTTAGTCGCACACCTGACAGCTGTCTCTACTAAAATAGAGGCACCAGAAGTACTGACAGATGTTGCACTGCTGTGTAGATATAAAATATCGACCCAAAGGGGTGAAAATATTAAAACAAATGGACTTCAACTGATTTCAATCTAGCTATTACAAATCTTAAAGCAAGTGTTAAACATGTAACAGCTTGTAAAATTATATATTAAAATGTGATTTTATGGTTTTATTAGAGTTTAGATTTGATAGGAAAGTTGTACATTTTACCTTTGCTGCATAGATTTAAAAAATCATACAAATTATAGTAACACATTGATTTTAAGTCATTTAATTAATAATTGTTGAGTTTTAAATTTCTAATGAATTCTAAAATCCTTGTCTCAATTTACGTTGGTCAATTTTAGATGGAAAAAAATGACCTTTGTCACGACTTGTACCGATGTCTATCTCGACGTTGTACTGAGAGGCCCTGATATCGTGCAAAATGCACTTTCTCAGTGACTGCATAGAAATTCATTACTGATAGCAAAATAAAAATAAAATCCAGACCTGAAGCGATGTTATTCACTGTTAATTAGTACTTTGGTGTGAATCCGGATATAAAAATACCACTCGCGGGTGAGTTATTTAAAATGTTTCCACGGACATACTCTTCATCGTAACGTGGCGTTAACAAATGTAAGTCATGTTAACAACAATTTGAGTGGTAATTAATTTAACTTCAAGTATGACCAGGTCCAGGGTGACAACATGAAAAACAAGTTGTTATTTATGATGTTTACAATACTGGGTGTGCCTGGGATTGCATCCGCAACCAGTTATGATTTAGCTAATTCAGAATATAACTTTGCGGTAAATGAATTAAGTAAGTCTTCATTTAATCAGGCAGCCATTATTGGTCAGGTTGGTACTGCTAATAGTGCAAATACTCGCCAGGAGGGCACTAAGTTATTGTCGGTCATTTCGCAAGAAGGTTCAGGTAACCGGGCGAAAACAGATCAGACGGGATCAAATAACTTTGCATATATTGATCAAACGGGTAGCTCTAATGATGCGAGTATTAAACAAAGCTCTTACGGTAATACGGCGATGATTATCCAGAAAGGCTCTGGTAATAAAGCCAATATTACCCAGTACGGTACACAAAAAACAGCAGTTGTGGTGCAGAGACAGTCGCAAATGGCAATTCGCGTTACTCAACGCTAATCCATAAACGACGTTTAAATCAATCCGATGGGGGTTTACCATGAAACTTTTAAAAGTGGCAGCATTCGCAGCAATCGTAGTTTCTGGCAGTGCTCTGGCAGGTGTTGTTCCGCAATGGGGCGGTAATCATCATGGTGGCGGTAGCAACTATGGCCCGGACTCTTCAATGAGTATTTACCAATTTGGCTCTAGTAACGTTGCGAATGCGCTGCAAAGTGATGCACGTAAATCAGACGTGACTATCACACAACACGGACATGGTAACGGTGCGACCGTCGGCCAAGGTGCTGATGACAGTACCATTAGCCTGAAACAGACCGGCTTCCAGAACAGTGCTGATATCAATCAGTGGAATGCAAAAAATGCTGATATCAGCGTAACTCAGTTCGGTGGTCGTAACGGTGCTGTGGTTAATCAGACAGCGTCTGACTCCAATGTGCTGATTCAGCAGGTTGGTTATGGCAACAATGCTACAGCTAACCAGCACTAATTCAGTTTTCTGACTGATAATAAACAGGGCGAAAGCCCTGTTTTTTTTCGGGAGAATATTATGCACACGCTATTACTCATTGCCGCGTTGGCAAATCAAATAACATTCAATACAACTCAGCAAGGTGATATGTACACCATTATTCCTCAGGTGACATTAGCTCAACCGTGCGTATGTGAAGTGCAAGTTCTTGCCGTACGTAAAGGAAAGGGCGGACAAAGTCAGTCACAGCAGAAAACAAGCCTTTCGGTCCCTGCTAATCGGCCAATTGAATTAACAAAAATGAGCTTTAATATTTCACCGGAGGATTCGGTTAAAATTATCGTTACCGTTTCTGACGGGCAGTCTCTGCATCTGTCGCAACAATGGCCTGACTCAAACAGTCACCCATAATTTTTTGCCGGATTTGCATTAAGGGTGTGGCTGGGAGTGCGGTGCTGTTCTATGAATATAGAAACGAACAAACGTTTTATTTGATCGTAACTCGCAGCGGTGAAGGATCATTGTGATCCCTCAAGGATGATTAATCATTGAGGAACCCTTATGTGTACATTCTTAAAGCGTATTTTAAATACCGGTTTGTGGGCTTTTTCTCTTTTAACCCTCCCCGCAATGGCGACGCAAATCTTACCCGGCGGGGTTATTCATTTTCGTGGTGCAATAGTTGAAGCACCTTGCGACGTTAACACTCGACAACAACAGATTGAATTGTCATGTATGCGTGATGGCACGATGAGTAATAGTCTCTACGACCTGCAACAGGTCACGACAGCGCCTCAGAGTGTGCAACAAATTGCCACGGTGAAAATGCATTACCTCAATGAACAGAAAAGCATGGCTATTCTGAATATTGAATATAAATGAATCATTCTGGCGTAGGTATGCACGCTTATGGCTAAAAAATGAGATTTCAAGGAAAACCCTGCTGTACACTTAACGGAGAGTGTTTTGTCAGGGGGAACTTATGCAATCGCGTGTTCATGTGTTACAGGGCGACATTACGACGATCGCGGTAGATGTGATCGTCAATGCGGCCAACTCCTCGTTACTGGGAGGAGGTGGAGTCGATGGCGCGATTCATCGTGCTGCCGGGCCTGCGTTGTTGGAGGCCTGCAAACAGGTTATACAACAACAGGGAGAATGCCCGACCGGGCATGCCGTTATCACGCTGGCTGGCGCGCTTCCGGCAAAAGCAGTTATTCACACCGTAGGGCCCGTCTGGCAAGGCGGTGATCACCACGAGGCTGAACGACTTGAAGAGGCCTATCTAAATACATTGCAACTGGCCTTAGCCAATGGTTATCAATCCATTGCTTTTCCAGCGATAAGCACCGGTGCTTATGGTTACCCACGCGCTGCAGCAGCAGAGATCGCGGTGAAAACGGTGTTGAAATTTATCACCCGGCGTACGCTTCCCGATCAAATATACTTCGTGTGCTTTGATGAAGAAAACGCTCGACTATACAAGAGATTACTTACCCAACAAGGCGATGAACGCACGGACTGATATGACGCGACTTGAGCGTGCCATCACGCCGCTATGCGTAAACCACCCGGGAGAATGCGGCATTCTGACGTTGGATGACAGCCTGGATGCGTTTGCTGCTCGCTATCGGTTGACGGAAATGGCGGAACGAACCCTGGATGTTCAGTATTACATCTGGGAAAGCGACATGTCCGGGCTATTGTTATTTAATGAGATGGTCACTCCCTCCTTCCCAGTACTATGCTGAGGACAGGCTTTCATTCGGAGAACCATCATGGAAAACATTGCGCTTATTGGTATCGATCTGGGTAAGAACTCTTTCCATATTCATTGTCAGGATCATCGTGGGAAGGCCGTTTACCGTAAAAAATTCACCCGACCAAAGCTAATCGAATTTCTGGCGACATGCCCGGCAACAACCATCGCGATGGAAGCCTGTGGCGGTTCTCACTTTATGGCACGCAAGCTGGAAGAGTTAGGGCATTTTCCAAAGCTGATATCACCGCAATTTGTCCGCCCATTCGTTAAAAGCAACAAAAATGACTTCGTTGATGCTGAAGCTATCTGTGAAGCAGCATCACGTCCATCTATGCGTTTCGTGCAGCCCAGAACCGAATCTCAGCAGGCAATGCGAGCTCTGCATCGTGTCCGTGAATCCCTGGTTCAGGATAAGGTGAAAACAACTAATCAGATGCATGCTTTTCTGCTGGAATTTGGTATCAGCGTTCCGCGAGGTGCTGCCGTTATTAGTCGACTGAGTACCCTTCTTGAGGACAGTAGTTTGCCTCTTTATCTCAGCCAGTTACTGCTGAAATTACAACAGCATTATCACTATCTTGTTGAGCAGATTAAAG